>JAXDOA010000599.1:0-5226 GCA_034669125.1 Hyphomicrobiales bacterium | reverse complement strand
CCCCGTACGCCTATTCGACCTATCGGGGCAGCTGATGCGCGGCGACATCCGTTTCCTGCGGCGCGGCAAGGTGGTGAAGCTCGCCGGCATTTCGCCCACGCTGACCCTGCTCGACTATCTGCGGCTCAGCGAACGGGCGACTGGCACCAAGGAAGGCTGCGCCGAGGGCGACTGCGGCGCCTGCACGGTCGTGCTGCGGCGGCTGCGCGGCGAGCGCCTCGTCTACGAGCCGGTCAACGCCTGCATCCTGTTCGCCGGTCAGGCGGACGGCTGCGAGATCATTACGGTTGAAGATCTCGCGCGCGACGGCACCCTGCACCCGGTGCAGCAGGCGATGGTCGATCTGCACGGCTCGCAATGCGGCTTCTGCACGCCGGGCTTCGTGATGGCGCTGTTCGCGCTTTATCACCGCGCCGACGCGCGTCCGGTGGACCGGCAACGCGTCAACGACTGGATCGCCGGCAATCTCTGCCGCTGCACCGGCTATCGGCCGATCGTCGATGCGGCGCTTTCCTCCTGTGCGGCGGCGGCGAACGACTGGTTCTCGACCGAGGAGCCGGACGCGCGGCGCATGCTTTCCGAACTGAGAGACAGCGAAGACATGTTCGTCGGCAGCCGCGACCGTTTCTTCGCCGCGCCCGCGAGCATCATGGCGCTGGCCAAGCTCTATTTCGCCAACCCGGGCGCGACCCTGATCGCCGGTTCGACCGATGTCGGGCTGTGGGTGACGAAACAACTGCGCGACCTGCCCAAGGTGATCTGGCTCGGCCGCGTCAAAGGGCTCGAGGAGATCGAGGATCGCCGCGACGCGGTGAGTTTCGGCGCGATGGTCACGCTCACCGAAGCGATGCCGTATCTGGCAGCGATCGATCGCGATCTCGGCGAACTGACGCGCCGCTTCGCCGGCACGCAGGTGCGCATGGTGGCGACCGTCGGCGGCAACATCGCGAATGGCTCGCCGATCGGCGACCTGCCGCCCGCGCTGATCGCGCTTGGCGCGACGCTCGGCCTGCAGCGCGGCGACCGGCCGCGCACGCTGCCGCTGGAGAACTACTTCGTCGATTACGGCAAGCAGGACCGCATGGCGGGCGAGTTCGTGCGTGTGGTGCGCATTCCGAAGTTCGGCGAAGGCGAACATTTCCGCTGCTACAAGATTTCCAAGCGCTTCGACTCGGATATTTCCGCCGTGATGGGTGCGTTCAAGCTGCGGCTCGACGGCACGCGCATCGCGGGCGCCCGCATCGCCTTCGGCGGCATGGCGGCGATCCCGAAGCGCGCGCGCACGGCCGAGAAGGCGCTGATCGAGACCTATCTCGACCAGCCGAAAACCCTGGAGGAGGCGGTTGAGGCGCTGGCGCAGGATTTTTCCCCGATCGACGATCTGCGGGCGAGTGCGACGTATCGCCTCGATGCGGCGCGCGCGCTGCTGCGCCGGGCGCTGAGCGAAATCGGCGGGGCCTCGACGCGCAAGACGCGCCTGGTCGGATTCCGGGAGGCGGCCGATGTCGCTTCAGCTTGACCGCCGCTCGGAGGAATTGCGCCTGCGCGTCGTGCGGCGGCCGCTGCGCCATGATTCCTCGCCGAAGCATGTTGCGGGCAGCGCGACGTTCGTGGACGACATCCGCGAGCCGGAGGGCCTGCTGCACATCGCGGTCGGCGGCGCGGCGGTCGCGTCGGGGCAATTGCTCGGCGTCGATCTCGATGCGGTGCGCGCCGCGCCCGGCGTCGTCGCGGTGCTGACCGCGAAAGATATCCCCGGCAAGAACGATGTCGGCCCGGTGCTGCACGACGATCCGATCTTCGTCGACGGACGCATCGATTTTTACGGCCAAGTCGTGTTCGCCGTCGTGGCGAACACGCGCGAGCAAGCGCGCCGCGCCGCCAAGCTCGCCAAGGTCGAGGCCTCGGTCGGCACGCACTGCGTCTCGGTCGACGATGCGCTCGCGGCCGACAGCCACATCCTGCCCGACTACACGTTCCGCAAGGACGACAGCGCGGCCGCGCTCGCGCAAAGCGCCTACCGCGTGAAGGGCCGGTTGCGCATCGGGGGCCAGGAGCATTTCTATCTCGAAGGCCAGGTCTCGCTCGCCGTTCCGGGCGAGGACGGCGACATGACGATCTACACCTCGACCCAGCACCCGAGCGAGATGCAGCATCTGATCGCCGGGATGCTCAACGTGCCGGTCGTCGCGGTCACCGTCGAGGTACGGCGCATGGGCGGGGCGTTCGGCGGCAAGGAGACGCAGGCCGCGCAATGGGCGGCCATCGCGGCGCTCGGCGCGCAAAAGACCGGCAAGCCGTGCAAGATCCGACTCGACCGCGACGACGACATGTGCCTGACCGGCAAGCGCCACGATTTCCTCTCCGACTACGAAGTCGGCTTCGATGTCGACGGCCGCATCCAGGCGCTGGACACCGTGATGGCGTCGCGCTGCGGCTATTCGGCCGACGTGTCGGGCGCGATCAACGACCGTGCCATGTTCCATGCCGACAATGCCTATTACCTGCCCGCCGCAACCATCACGACCAAGCGGATGAAGACCAACACCGTGTCGAACACGGCGTTCCGCGGCTTCGGCGGCCCGCAGGGCATGATGATCGCGGAACGCGCGATCGACGAGATCGCCTGGGCGCTCGGCATCGATCCGCTCGACGTGCGCAAGCGCAATCTCTATGGCGAAGGCCGCGACGTGACGCCGTATGGCATGTTGGTCGAGGACAATATCTTGCCCGCGCTGATCGACCGCTGCGAGGCGACCAGCGATTATCGCGCGCGGCGGCGCAAGATCGCGGCGTTCAATGCCGAGAGCGCCACGCTCAAGCGCGGCCTTGCGCTCACGCCGGTGAAGTTCGGCATCTCGTTCACCACCACGCACCTCAATCAGGCCGGCGCGCTGGTGCACGTCTATCAGGACGGATCGATCCACCTGAATCACGGCGGCACCGAGATGGGGCAGGGGCTCTACGTCAAGGTGGCGCAGGTCGTGGCCGAGGAATTCGGCGTCGATCTCGACAAGGTGAAGATCACCGCCACGACCACCGCGAAGGTGCCGAATACATCGGCCACCGCGGCGTCATCGGGCTCCGACATCAACGGCTGGGCGGCGAAGAACGCGGCCGGCGCGATCAAGGCGCGGCTGATCGCCTTCGCGGCTGAGACGTACGAAGTCTCAGCCGATCAGATCGAATTTCGCGACAACCGCGTGTTCATCGGCAACCAGTAGGTGCCGTTCGCCGAACTCGTCCGCAAGGCCTACATGGCACGTGTGTCGCTATCCTCGACCGGTTTTTACAAGACGCCGAAAATCCATTGGGACGCCGCCAAGGGCCAGGGCCGGCCGTTCTTCTATTTCTCCTACGGCGCTGCGTGTTCTGAAGTGCTGGTGGATGTGACGACCGGCGAAATGAAAGTGCAGCGCGTCGACATCCTCCACGACGTCGGCCGCTCGCTCAACCCGGCGGTCGACATCGGCCAGATCGAAGGCGGCTTCGTGCAGGGCATGGGTTGGCTGACGACCGAGGAACTTGTATTTCACGCCGATGGGCGGCTGCTCAGCCACGCGCCCTCGACCTACAAGATCCCGTGCGCCTCCGATGTGCCCGAGCATTTCGAGATCGCGCTGTGGGATGGCGCGAACCGCGAGGACACGATCCATCGCTCCAAGGCGGTCGGCGAGCCGCCGCTGATGCTGGCGATCTCGGTGTTTGCTGCGATCGCCGACGCGATACACAGCCTCAATCTGGCGGTGCCGGTGCCGCTCGATGCGCCGGCCACGCCGGAGTCGATTCTACGCGCCGTGCAAGCGGTGACCTGATGTCGACCTGGCCGACCATCGCGCACTTTTTGGCCGAGCATGGTGCGGCGGCGCTGGTGACGTTGGCGCAGGCGCAGGGCTCCAGTCCGCGCGAAGTCGGCGCCCGCATGGTGGTGGCGCCCGACGGGAAGTTCACCGGCACGATCGGCGGCGGCGCATTGGAGTGGGGCGCGCTGGCCGAGGCGCAGGCGCTGCTGGCGCGGCGCGATGGACCCGCGGTGACGCGGCTCGACCGCGCGCTCGGGCCTGATCTCGGGCAATGCTGCGGCGGGCGCGTACTGCTCACCATCGAACGATTCAGCGCGGCCGACCGCGAGGCGATTGCGCCCCTCGCCGAAGCGGAGCGGGCCGGCATGCTGACGACGATTGCGAGCGTGGCAGGCGACGGGCGGCTATCGCGACGCGTCGCGGAGGAGAACGAAGGCCGTTCGCCGCGCCCGGCCTACGAGGTTCGATCCGATGGGCGCGTCTATGAGCGCTTCGGCGATGAGCCGACGCCGTTCTATCTGTTCGGCGCGGGTCATGTGGGGCGTGCGCTCAGCGTAGCGCTCGCACCGTTGCCATTTCTGGTGAGCTGGATCGACATGCGGCCCGGCGCGATCCCGGAAGCTTTTCCGGCCAACGCCGCGGCCATCACGCAGGGCGACCCGGTCGAGTTGCTGGGAAAGGCGCCGGACGGCGCGTTCATCGCCGTGATGACGCACAGCCATGCGCTCGATCTTGATCTGGTCATCGCGGCGTTGCAGGCAAACCGCTTTCCCTACGTGGGCCTGATCGGCAGCGCGACCAAGCGCGCGCGTTTCACCTCGGCGATGCACAAGATGGGGATGGCGGCCGATGCCATCGGCAAACTCATCTGCCCGATCGGGCTGACGACGATCCGTGACAAGGCACCCGCCGCGATCGCCGCCTCGGTCGCCGCGCAGGTGCTGGTGGCGCGCGAGGCGGCAAGTGCGGCCGCGACAAATCACAACACCCAGCCGGGCAGGGCACGTCATGGTTGATGCCGTGACAATCGCTGACCCTGCGCCCGACAAGCCCGTACAGCCGGACGAAGTGCCGCTGCTCGAAGCCGTCGGCATCACCAAGCTCTATGGCGACTTCGTCGCCAACGACGCCATCAATCTGGAGATCTGGCCGGCCGAAGTGCATGCGCTGCTCGGCGAGAACGGCGCCGGTAAATCGACGCTGGTGAAAATGATCTACGGCCTGTTGCAACCGAGCGCGGGCGAATTCCGCTGGCAGGGCGAGCCGGCGGTTCTGGCGAGCCCGCACGCCGCCCGCGCGCGCGGCGTTGGCATGGTGTTCCAGCACTTCAGCCTGTTCGAGCAGCTCACTGTTGCCGAGAATGTCGCGCTCGGCCTCGATAGCGCGCCGCTCGCCGGCATCGACGAGAAGGTGGCCGAGGTCT
>JAXDOA010000598.1:0-4600 GCA_034669125.1 Hyphomicrobiales bacterium | reverse complement strand
CGGCATGATTTCCGCGAGGGCCGTGCGCGCTACGAGCAGATCCCCGACGCGCATCACGATCACCTGATCAATCTGCGCAGCGGTGAGGTGATCGAGTTCCAGTCCGAGGAGATCGAGCGGCTGCAGGCGGAGATCGCCCGCAAGCTCGGCTACAAGCTCGTCGACCCCCGGCTCGAGCTTTATGCGGTTCCGCTGGACGACGACAAGAAACGCTGATGCTGCGTGTTGTTGCTATCGTCGCGGTGTTTGCGGTCGTCACCCTTCCATTGATGCCGCTTCAATGGCTCGCGGTCGTGCTCAAGCGTCCGCTGCGGCGGCGCATTCCGGTGTTCTATCATCGCTTCGTCTGCCGGCTGCTCGGCATTCGCGTGCACTGCGCGGGCGCGCCGGTCGACCAGCGTCCCTTGCTGATCGTCGCCAATCATTCGTCCTGGCTCGACGTCTCGATCATCACGGCATGCGCGCCGGTCGTGTTCGTCGCCAAAGCTGAGATCGCACGCTGGCCGTTCTTCGGTCTGCTGGCCAAGCTGCAGCGCTCGGTGTTCGTCGAGCGGGATCGCCGGCAGAAAACCGGAGCGGTCAATGCTGCGATCGCGCAGCGTCTCGCCGAAGGCGATCCGGTTCTGCTGTTCGGCGAAGGAACCGCTGGCGACGGCAACCGCGTGCTGCCGTTCCGCTCGGCCCTGATCGGGGCCGCGCGGGACGCGCTCACCTCCGCCGGGCATACCGGACAGGTCTGGATCCAGCCGCTGTCGATTGCCTACGTGAGCCAGCAGGGCATCCCGCTCGGGCGCCATCTGCGTCCACGCTCCGCCTGGTACGGCAAGATGAAGCTCACCGAGCACATCGGCAGAATCGCCCGCTCGGGCGCCGTCGATGTGTCGGTCACGTGGGGTGAGCCGATCCCCTACGATGGAGCAACCGACCGCAAGGCCTTGGCAAGGCTGCTGGAATCCTCGGTCCGCCAGAACACGGTCGCGGCCCTGCGCGGCGATGCGGCTGCCACCTGAAGGGTTCTGCCGTTTCAATCGGCGGCAAAAGGCGCTAAGACTGGGGCCTCCGGCGATGCCGGTCACAACAATTTCCGCCAAGTACTGCAATAGCTTAGAAGGGGCTAATGCCCCGGATCGAATGAACGAACGCAAGCTCTACGTCAAATCCTACGGCTGCCAGATGAACGTCTACGATTCCCATCGTATGGCGGACCTGCTGGCGCCCGAAGGGTATGTCGAGACCGCGGCGCCCGCCGACGCCGACCTGATCATCCTCAACACCTGCAACATCCGCGAAACAGCGGCCGAAAAGGTCTATTCGGAGCTCGGCCGGGTGCGTCTGCTCAAGGAAAGCGCGGCGCGCGAGGGGCGGCGGGTGACCGTCGCGGTCGCGGGCTGCGTCGCGCAGGCCGAAGGCGAGGAGATCATCCGCCGTGCGCCGGTGGTCGATCTCGTGGTCGGGCCGCAGAGCTATCACCGTCTCCCCGACTTGCTCGCGCGCGAGCAACGGATCGTCGAAACCGAGTTTCCGGTCGAGGACAAGTTCAACTTTCTGACCCTGCCGAGCATCGCGAAGACGAAATCGCGCGGTATCAGCGCCTTCGTGACCGTGCAGGAGGGCTGCGACAAGTTCTGCACCTTCTGCGTCGTGCCTTACACGCGAGGTGTCGAGGTCTCGCGTCCCGTCGAAAAAATCCTCGTAGAAGTGGCAAACCTCGCCCGTGGAGGCGTGCGCGAGGTGACGTTGATCGGCCAGAACGTCAATGCGTATCACGGAGAGGATCGCGACGGCCGCGCTTGCTCGCTCGGGCGCCTGCTCGAACGGGTCGCCGAGATCCCCGGCATCGCGCGGCTGCGCTACACCACCAGCCACCCGTGCGACGTGGACGACGACCTGATCGCGGTGCATCGCGATCTGCCGCAACTTGCTCCGCAGCTTCATCTCCCGGTGCAGTCCGGCTCGGACCGCATCCTGAGCCTCATGAATCGCCGCCACACGCGCGCGGATTATCTCCGCACCATCGACCGGCTGCGCGCCGTGCGTCCCGATCTCGCCTTCACCTCCGATTTCATTGTCGGGTTTCCGGGCGAGACCGAAGAGGATTTCCGCGACACGCTGCGCCTCGTGGACGAGGTCCGATATTCGGGCGCCTACTCGTTTGGTTATTCGCAGCGACCGGGGACGCCCGGCGCTACGATGGACGATCAGGTTCCCGAGGATGTGAAATCGGAGCGCCTGCAGCGGCTGCAGGCGGCGATCACGCGCCATCAGGCGGCGTTCCAGACGCGCTGCATCGGACTCACCTTCGACGTGCTGATGGAAAAGCCCGGCCGCCGCTCTGGGCAACTGACCGGCCGCTCGCCATATCTCCAACCGGTCCAGGTGATGGCCCCGGCAGACATGATCGGCGAAATGGTGCCGGTCACGATCACCGGAACCATCGCCAACAGCCTGTTTGGAACTCTCGCCGTTTCACCTCGAATCGATGCACAATCGCTCGCAACCGCTGGAGCCTGACTCGTTGCGCAACCTGCCGCCCGACAACGGGATCGTTCCCTCCGCCCAGGAGGCTGACACCGCGACGACACAGGCCGTGCTCACCTTCGACGACAACCGCCGCGCCTCGACGCTGTTCGGCCAGTACGGGCAGAACCTTGCGCTGATCGAGCGCCGGCTCGGCGTGGTGGCGGACTCGCGCGGCAATCAGGTCACGATCGAGGGCTCGCGCGATGGCTGCGAACGCGCCCGCCGCGTCCTCGAAGGCTTGTATGAGCAGATCAAGCGTGGCCACGACGTCAGCCAGGGCGATGTCGAGGGCGCGATCCGCCTGGTGATCGCACAGGGTTCGCTGTTCGATTTCGATCCCGCGGCCTCGCGCCCGGCCTTTGAAGAGATCAACCTGCGCAAGCGTCCGGTGCGCGCCCGCACCTCAGGACAGGACGCATATTTGCGCGCGCTCAAGCGTTATGAGCTTGTGTTTGGCGTTGGCCCGGCCGGCACGGGCAAGACCTGGCTCGCGGTCGCGCACGCGGTCGCGCTGTTCGAGCGCAAGGAAGTGGACCGCATCGTGGTGACGCGTCCGGCCGTGGAGGCGGGCGAACGGCTCGGCTTCCTGCCCGGCGACATGCGTGAGAAGATCGATCCCTACCTGCGGCCGGTGCTCGACGCGCTCGGCGACCTGATGGATGCGCGCATCGTGGAACGCGCCATGCAAAGCGGCGAAATCGAGATCGCGCCGCTCGCCTTCATGCGCGGCCGCACGCTGGCGAACGCGGTGGTCATTCTCGACGAAGCGCAGAACACCACGTCGATGCAGATGAAGATGTTTCTGACGCGGCTCGGCGAGAACAGCCGGATGATCGTGAACGGCGATCCGAGCCAGACCGATCTGCCGTCCGGCCAGACCTCTGGTCTCTCCGAGGCGATTCGGCTGCTCGCGAACGTCGAGGGTGTGGGTCACGCGACCTTCAACAAGGACGACGTCGTGCGGCACGAACTCGTCGCTCGCATCGTCGAGGCCTACGACAACGCATCGGCCAAGCGCGAGGCCGGAAAATGAGCACGATCGAGCCCGTGCCGCTGATCGACGTGATCGTCGAAGCGCCGCAATGGGACACCGCATCGGGCGCCGAAGCGACAGTGCGCCGCGCGCTGTCCGAAGCGGCCATTGCGATCGGGACGGACTTCAAGGACCGTGTGCTCGCCGTGCTGCTGACCGACGACGCGGCGATCCGCCGGCTCAATGCGCAATGGCGCGGCATCGACAAGCCGACCAATGTGCTGTCGTTTCCGCCCGCGCCCAACGCGGGCGAGCAGATGGCGGCCGTGATTTCACTCGGCGATATCGCGATCGCCTACGAAACCACGGCACGCGAGGCCAAGACTGAAGACAAGCCATTCGACCATCATCTCGCCCACCTCGCCGTGCATGGATTTCTTCACCTCCTCGGCTACGACCACGAAGCTGACGCCGCCGCCAACACCATGGAACAGCTCGAGCGCGTGATCCTCGCTCGCCTCGGCGTGCCCGATCCTTATCTGACGCACGAGACCGTCGCTCCGCACGCTCTGCAAGCGGGCCGGAGCTGACGCCATGCCTGACACCGACGCGCCAAGTCGCAGCGATTCGAGTGCTCCCACGCGCGTGAATCTTCCCGCCGTGATGCCGCAGCCGCCCGTGCCCTCGCAGGAGCCCGCCGAAGGCTGGATCGCCCGGGCGTTCAGAGTGCTGTTCAACTGGAAACCAAGCTCGGCCCGCGCGGACCTGCAGACCGTTTTGGAGAGCGGCGCCTTCGAGACCGGCTTCTCGCCGCAAGAACGCGTGATGCTCACCAACATCCTCGCGCTGCGCGGGCGCAGGGTGGACGACGTGATGGTGCCGCGCGCCGACATCATCGCGGTGCAGCAGGACATCGCGCTCGGCGAATTGATCAAGGTGTTCGAGGGCGCCGGACATTCGCGCCTCGTCGTCTACAACGATACGCTCGACGATCCGGTCGGCATGGCGCACATCCGCGATGTCATCGGCTACATGGTACGCCACGCGCAGCAGGGCGCCGCCAAAGCCAAGCGCAAGAAGCCGTTTCCGGCCGGCCTCGATCTCAAG
>JAXDOA010000597.1:0-2927 GCA_034669125.1 Hyphomicrobiales bacterium | reverse complement strand
GCGCGGATTGAGACTGGAGAACGGATCCTGGAACACCACCTGCACGCGCCGGCGCATCGGCCGCAGCGCGCCAGCCGAGAGATCGTCGATGCGCTGGCCGTCGAGCACCACCTGGCCTGCCGTGATGTCGAACAGCCGCAGGATCGCGCGCCCGACCGTGGACTTGCCGCAGCCGGATTCGCCGACGAGCGACAGCGTTTCGCCGCGTGCGATCTCGAACGAGATGCCGTCGACCGCATAGACGTAAGCCGGCGCGCGTCCGAAGAATCCGCCGCGCACACGAAAGTGCTTCTTGAGATCGTTGACCTCGAGCAAAGGCGCGCTCATGCGGCGACTGCCTCCCGCGGCGCATAGTGGCAGGCGGCGGTGTGGCCCGGCGCCTTCGCTTCGAGCGGCGGCGCCACCTCGCGGCACAGGTCGGTCGCGAGCGGACAGCGGCTCGCGAACACGCAGCCGACGATGCGGCTCTTCAGGCTCGGCACCAGCCCGGGGATTTCGGCGAGCCGCGTCTCCTCGCCGGTCACCGAGGAGCCGAGCTTCGGCACCGCGCCAAGCAGGCCTTGCGTGTAGGGATGGCGCGGCGAACGAAACAGCTTGGCGACCGGCGCCTCCTCCACCTTGCGCCCCGCATACATCACCATCACGCGCTCGGCGACTTCCGCGACGACGCCGAGATCGTGCGTGATCAGGATGATGGCGGCGCCGACGCGGTGCTTGAGGTCGCGCATCAGGTCGAGAATCTGCGCCTGGATGGTGACGTCGAGCGCTGTGGTCGGCTCGTCGGCGATCAGCAGTTTCGGATTGCAGGCGAGCGCCATCGCGATCATCACGCGCTGCCGCATGCCGCCGGAAAACTGGTGCGGATATTCGCGCACGCGTCGCCGCGCTTCTGGGATGCCGACCAGGTTGAGCATGTCGACGGCGCGATCTTCGGCGGCGCGCTTGTCCAGCCCCTGATGCAGCCGCAGCGTTTCGCCGAGCTGCCGCCCGACGGTCAGCACCGGGTTGAGGCTGGTCATCGGTTCCTGGAAGATCATGCTGATGTCGTTGCCGCGGATCTTGCGCATCGCGGGCTCGTCGAGCGTCAGCAGATCGGTACCCTGGAAGCGGATTACGCCCGCGATACGTCCGGGCGGCTCCGGAATGAGGCGCAGAATGGAGTTGGCGGTGACGGACTTGCCGCAGCCGCTCTCTCCCACGATCGCCAGCGTCTCGCCCTGGCCGACCGTAAACGACACGCCGTCGACCGCGCGGTTGACGCCATCCGGCGTGCGGAAATGCGTCTGCAGGTTCTCGACCTCGAGCAGCATGCTCTAGAGACCCTTGGCGAGGCGCGGATCGAGCGCGTCGCGCATGCCGTCGCCAAGCAGGTTCACGGCGAGCACCGTCACCGACAGAAACACGGCGGGGAAGAACACGATGAACGGCTTCACCTGCCACACGACGCGGCCGTCCGCCATGATGTTGCCCCAGGACGGAACGATCGGCGGCACGCCCGCGCCGATGAACGACAGGATCGCCTCCACGATCATCGCGCTGGCGCAGATGTAAGTCGCCTGCACGGTCATCGGCGCCAGCGTGTTGGGCAGGATATGGCGCAGGATGATCATCGGCGTGCGCGTGCCGGCAGCGACCGCGGCATCCACATACGGCTGCTCGCGCAGCGAGAGCACCACGCCGCGCACGAGGCGCGACACGCGCGGGATTTCGGCGATGGTGATCGCCATCACGACGTTGCCGATGCTGCCGCGCGTCAGCGCCATCAGGGCGACGGCGAGCAGGATCGGCGGGATCGACATCAGCCCGTCCATGATCCGCATGATGAAGCCGTCGGCCCAGCGCACCATGCCGGAGACGAGACCGATCGCGAGGCCGGCGATCGAGGCGAGGATCGCAACCGAGAAGCCCACGGTGAGCGACACGCGCGCCCCATAGACGACACGCGAGTAGATGTCGCGCCCGAGCATGTCGGTGCCGAACCAGTACAGCGCGGACGGCTCGCGCGTGCGCCGCGAGGTGTTGAGCGTGGTCGGGTCGACGGTCCCGAGATACGGCGCCAGCACCGCCATCAGCACCATCAGGATCAAGAGCGCGCCGCCGAACGCAACGGTCGGATGGCGGCGCAGGAATCCCACGAACCCGCGCAGTGGTTTGACCGGCGGCCACAGATCCGGCAGCGGCGGCGCGGCGGCGATCTCGTCAGCCGGGACGACTATGGTGGGCGGCGGGTTCAATAGCGGATCCTCGGATCGAGCACCGTATAGAGAAGGTCGATCGCCAGATTGACCAGCACGTAGACGAAGCTGAACAGCAGCACGACGCCCTGGATGACCGGATAGTCGCGCCGCAGGATGGCATCGACGGTGAGCCGCCCGAGCCCCGGAATGGCGAACACGCTTTCGGTCACCACCGCGCCGCCGATGAGCAGCGCGATGCCGATGCCGATCACGGTGACGATCGGAACGGACGCGTTCTTCAGCGCATGGATGAACAGGATCGGGCTCTGCGCCAGGCCCTTGGCGCGCGCGGTGCGGATGTAGTCCTGCTGCAGCACTTCGAGCATGGTGGCGCGCGTAATGCGGGCGATCAGCGCGATATAGACGCAGCCGAGCGCGATCGACGGCAGGATCAGGTTCTCGAACCACGGCCAGAGGCCTTGGCTGATCGGCGTATAGCCCTGCACCGGCAGCCATTCGAACTGTAGCGCGAAGATGAAGGCGAGCAGATATCCGACCACGAAGACCGGAACCGAGAAGCCGAACACCGCGAAGCCCATGATGGCGCGGTCGATCCAGGTGCCGACCTTCCATGCGGCCAATACGCCGATCGGCACCGCCACGACGACCGACAGAATGAGCGTGATCAGCATCAGCGACAATGTCGGTTCGACCCGCTGCGCGATCATGGTGGTGACCGGCAGATTGGTG
>JAXDOA010000596.1:0-3541 GCA_034669125.1 Hyphomicrobiales bacterium | reverse complement strand
CGCGAGCAGCTCCTGCGTGGTCAGGATGTTCCATGCATACTGCGCCAGCAGCTTGTCGAGCGGGATGCTGCGGAAGATCGCGAGCAGTACCGCGCCGGTCGCGCCGAGCGCGAGGCCGATCCACAGTCCTCCGGCGAGAGCCGAGAACAGCAGTGCGAACATTGTGCCGGTGATGGCACCCATTATTCCACCGGCGCCGCCTTGATGCGGTGATCCTCCAGCGGCAGGCCGAGCACGGCCTGAATGGTGCGCGCGAGGAATTGCAGCGCGAGCAGCACCATGCCGAACGCGATCACGCTTTCGGGAATCCACAGCATCGTGCCAGAGGAGATCGAAGTCTGCCCACCCTGGAACGCCGTCCACGCGAAGCGCGCCATCGCGGTTGCGAGGAAGCCGACGAAACAGGTCGCGACCAGTGAGGCGGCGATTTCCAGCAGGCGCCGCGCCGCAGGCTGCAGCCGCCCGAGCACCAGCGTGACGCGGATGTGCCCGCCCGCACGCAGCGTCATGGCGGCGCCGAAGGTGAAACACGCCGCCATCAGGTAGGACGAATACTCCCATGCGATCGGGATATCCGCCGGCACCCACGAAATGAAATTCGACAGCGCCCGCACGGTGATCTCGGCGAGCATCAGCAGCGTGAGCGTGACGAGACAGGCCGCCCCGATCCAGCCGTCGAGGTGACCCAACCTTTCAATTCCATCAAGCAGCAGCCGCAGCGGCGCGGGCGCCGCTGCGTTGAGGCTCGCTTTCACGAGCTACGCTTCACTTCCGCGAGGAACGCCTTCACGGGTTTCTCGGAAGCCGGCACGCGCTTGAGAAACGCCTCCTGCAGCGGCGCCGTCTTGGCCTGGAAGTCCTTCATCATGGCGGGCGGAATGGTCACAACTTCCATGCCGCCGTCGGTCAGCCGCTTGAGACTGTCCTTGTCAGCTTTGAGTGACTCCGCCCAGAAGTCGGGCTCGAGCTTCTTCGCGAGCTCTTCGATCCCCTTCTGCTGCGCGGGCGTGAATTTCTTCCAGGTATCGTTGTTGACGTTAACCATCTGGCACGACCAGGTGTGGTTGGTCGGGTAGACGTATTTGAGGAATTCCCAGAATTTCCCGTCGACGCCGGACACCGACGAAGTCGACACGCCCGATACCGCGCCCGAGGCGAGCGCAGGAATCGTCTCGCCCCACGGGATCAGCACCGGCGCCATGCCGACGGCCGCGCACATGTCCTGCGCGTTCTTGTCCGGCACGCGGATCTTCACATTCTTCAGGCCGTCGAGCGTGTCGGTCTTCACCTTCAGGTGCAGGTACTGCGTCGGCCACGGCACCATGTAGAGAACTTTCTGGTTGTTCTTGGCCGCGATCGCCTCATATTCGGGACGCAGGTACTTGTGCAGGATCTTGAGCTCCTGGTCGGAGCCAACCAGGAACGGGATCGACTCGGTGCCGAGCATCGGCTCGTCGCCGACCTGCTGGATGTTGAGAATATCGGCGAGCGGTACGAGCCCGTCGCGCACCGCGCGCAGTTGTTCCGGCCCCTTGAAGCCGAGCGAGCCGCCGGCTTGCACGGTGATCTTGATCTCGCCGCCCGTCGCCTTGCCGACTTCCTCGGCGAATTTCTTGGCGTTGGTGGTGTGGAAATTCCCGTCCGGCCACACTGTCGCCAGATCGAGACTGGTTGCGGCCGAAGCCGGATGCGTCAGAGCCGTACTCGCAAGCACCGCGCCGGTGCCCGCCATGAATTCCCGTCGCGTGAACATGAGATACTCCCTCTCTGGTCGCTAAATCACTCCGCCGCTTTTACCGGCGTATGGCCATACACATTCCGTGCCGTTTCCTCCGATACCAATTCATCGGCGAGATCGCGCGCGACGCGCTCGGCCGCACGCGCCTCCGGCGCGCCGATGCCGCCGCCGCCCGGCGTGAGCACCACCAGCCGGTCACCCGGCGGCACCTGCTGAAATCCCTTGCCGCGCATTTTCAGCCCCGACTTCAAGCCGAGATAACCCGCCACCCCGTCGCGCCCGCCATCGCGCCCGCGCGCCGGATGATCGATACGGTCGAATGCCGCCAGAATATCCCACGGCCGGTCGATGCCGCTGCCGATCTCGATGATCTGCCCGTGTCCGCCCTGCGTGCGTCCGACGCCGCCGGAGCCCGGCCGCAGCTCCTTCTTCCAGAAGATCAGCGGCGTCTGGCTCTCGGCGATCTCGACCGGCGTGCCGCGCACGCCGCTCGGATAGGCGGTGGCCGACAGCCCGTCCTTGTCGGGGCGCGCGCCGGTGCCGCCGTTCGAGGTCACCGTCATGGTGAACCCGTAATTGCCGCCGGTGCCCGCCTGCGTTTCGCCGCGCACGTTGAGATTCCACAAACACGAGGTGCCTTCGGCCGGAACGCGATCCGGAATGATCTGGCGCAGGCAGCCGAACACCACATCGGGCAGCATCTGCCCGATGATATGACGGCTGCACACCGGCGCAGGCTTCGGCGCATTGAGGATGCACCCCGTCGGCGCCGACACGGTGAGGGGCCCTAGCGATCCTGCATTGTTCGGGATCGCGCTTGCGACCACGCAGCCGAGCCCGAACACCGTGTAGGCGGTGGTGTAAGCGAGCGGCACGTTGATGCCGTAGCGCGACTGCGGCGAGGTGCCGGTGAAGTCCACATCGATGCCGGTGTCGGAGACCGTGAGCGTCGCCGCGAGCGTGACCGGCGCATCGTAGCCGTCGACCGTCATCTCGTTGCGCCACGTGCCGCGCGGCAGTTTCGCGATCTCGGCCATCACGGCCTCGCGCGAGCGCGCGCAGATGTGCTCGGCCAGCACATCGAGGTTGTCGATGCCGAACTCGTCCATCATCTCGGCGAGGCGCTTGGCGCCGACGTCATTGCAGGCGGCGAGCGAATAGGTGTCGCCTTCGGTATCGATCGGCAGGCGCGTGTTGGCGCGGATCATCGCCATCAGGGTTTCGTTCACGGCGCCCTGGTCGATCAGCTTGAGCATCGGGATGTAGAGGCCTTCCATGAACACGTCGGTTGCGTCCGGCCCGAAGCCGATGCCGCCGATGTCCATGAGGTGGCTGGTGCAGGAGAACAGCGCGACGAGCTGACCCTTCGAGTTGAAGGCCGGCGTCGTGATGACGAAGTCGTTGAGGTGCCCGGTGCCCATCCAGGGATCGTTGGTGATGTAGGCATCGCCCGGCTTCATCGTGTCGAGCGGGAAGTGGCGGATGAAGTGCTTCACCGACTCCGCCATCGAGTTGACGTGGCCGGGCGTGCCGGTGACGGCCTGCGCCAGCATCCGCCCCTGCCGGTCGAACACGCCGGCCGAAAGATCGCCGCACTCACGCACGATCGGCGAGAACGCGGTGCGCATCAGCACCTGCGCCTGCTCTTCCACCACGGCGATCAGCCGGTTCCACATGATCTGCAGGTCGATGAGTCTGGTGGCGTCGGTCATGGATACTTCTCTCGTGCCGCGAACTCGGTGCCACCCTCCCCTGGAGGGGGAGGCATAGGCGGCCTTCGGCCGCCGTTCTTCACGTCGGACG
>JAXDOA010000595.1:0-3497 GCA_034669125.1 Hyphomicrobiales bacterium | reverse complement strand
CATTTCATTCGCCATAGCCGATCCTTCGGATCGGCGTCGTACCAAGAACGGCGGCCGAAGGCCGCCTACGCCTCCCCCTCCAGGGGAGGGTGACGGAGTATGCGGCTCGCGCCGCGCCTATCTCACTCCCCCTCAGTCTTATCACGGGCGCGACCAAGCCGGAACGGATCGGACGCGGTGACCAGGCAGTGAGCAGCTTGTTCGATCTTGCTCAGATCGGGCATGCCTTGCCGTTATCGCGCGGCGCGCCGGTCTTTTTGCCAAACGCCTTCTCTCACAGCCGATCCTCTCTCCCCACCTTCTGGTCGAGCCTCTTGCTTGGCGCGGGGGGCATGACCCATGCGGCGGCCTTCAAGTACCTGTAACGGAAGTTGCAGGCGTGCCCCGCTTCGAGATCGAGGATCACGCTCATGAGAATGCGTTCCGTAGTTGCCGCTGCCATCCTGCTGGCCGTCAGTTCCGGCGCCGCATTGGCGCAGAGCGATTGCTGCACCATTCCGGGCTCGGGCAAAGATGACGACAATAACCCGTCCGTCTGGGGCGTAAGCCCGGAAGCCGGCAATGTCTTCGGCAGTGCAAACGTCCACCATCCGGACATGATGCCCGACAACAGCAGCATGGCGACGGCGCCCGTTTCGGGAACGCCGGGCCGTCATGTGCGCCGCCAACGCGCAGCGCCCCACGGCCACGCAAGCCGATAGAGCGAGCAGCAATCGGCTCAGGGCGTTCGTGTTTGCGTCGTGCCTGCGTTGAGCAGGTGATAGAGAATGATGCAGCCGAACGTCGCTGTGCCGATGCCGTCGAGCGTGAAGCCGCCGAGCGAGAGCTTGAAGTTGCCGGCGCCGAGCACGAGCGCGACCGCGACCGTGATGAGATTGCGCGCGTCGGAGAAATCGACGCGGTTCTCCACCCAGATGCGGCCCGCCGTGGCGGCGATCAGGCCGAACACCACGATGGAGAGGCCGCCAAGCACCGGCCCCGGAATGGTCAGGATCAGCGCGCCGAACTTCGGCGAGAAGCCGAGCAGGATTGCGATGATCGCCGCCGCGACGAACAGCGCGGTCGAATAGATGCGCGTGATCGCCATCACGCCCATGTTCTCCGCATAGGTGGTGACACCGGTGCCGCCGCCCGAGCCCGACACCATGGTGGCGATGCCGTCGCCGATGAAGGCGCGGCCGAGATACGGATCGAGATTGCGCCCGGTCATCGCGCCGATCGCCTTGATGTGCCCGAGGTTCTCGGCGACCAGCACGATCGCGACCGGCGCGATCAGGAACATCGCCTTCCCGTCGAACACCGGCGCGGTGAAGTTCGGCAGGCCGAGCCATGCGGCCGCGCCGATCTTGGAAAAGTCGATCGCCGGGCCGTAGCCCATCACATTCGCCGCGATGTAATAGACGATGTAGCCCGCGATGGCGCCGAGCAGGATCGGGATGCGCCGCGCGAGACCCGGCGCATAGACGGCGAATAGCCCGACCGCCACCACGGTGATCAGCGCGATCCAGCGCGCGAAGGCCGAGCCGTCCGCATTGCCGGGGCCGATGCCGGAGGCTGAGTTGATCGCGATCGGCGCGAGCACGAGCCCGATCGCCGCCACGATGCCGCCGGTGACCACGGGCGGCATCACCTTCTCGACCCACTGATGGCCGGTCGCCATCACGATCGCCCCGATGATCGCCAGCAGCGCGCCGGCCGCGATGATGCCGCCGAGCGCGAGGCCGATGTTTGCATTGGCGCCGGCCGCGACCGTCGCGCCGGTTGCGGCGAGCACCGGGCCGATGAAGGCAAAGCTGGAGCCGAGATAGCTCGGCACGCGCCCGCCGGTCAGCACGAAGAAGATCAGCGTGGCGATGCCGGAGAAGAAGATCGCGACGTTCGGGTCGAAACCCATCAGGATCGGCGCCAGCACGGTGGCGCCGAACATCGCCACCACATGCTGCAGTCCGACCAGGATCGTCGGGCCGGTCGGCAGGCGTTCCTCGGGCAGGATCACGCCCTCGGCCTTGACGGTCCAGACGACGAAATAGCGTTCAGCCATGGCGGTCTCCCCCGAGACGGATGTGCCCAACAGGGAGGCTCCGCCCGCCCATGTGCGGGGTCAAGTTCGCCTTGACCGTCGTCAACAGGAAGTGCAGTGCAAACGCTAGGAGAAGCGCATGATTGCCATCGTCGGCGGCGGGATTTGCGGGCTTTCGCTTGCGCTCAATCTGCATGCGCGCGGGATCGCCTGCCGCGTGTATGAGGCCGCGCCGGAGGTGAAGGAGCTCGGTGTCGGCATCACGCTGCTGCCGCATGCGATGCGCGAGTTGAGCGCGCTGGGCTTAAGCGACGACTTGCTGCGCGTCGGAATCGAGAATGCCGAAAGCTGCTTCTTCAATCGCTTCGGCCAGCTCATCTACCGCGAGCCGCGCGGCAAGGCCGCCGGCTATCAGTATCCGGAAGTCGGCATCCATCGCGGCAAGCTGCATCTCGCGCTGTATCGTGCGGTGCAGGAGCGGCTCGGGCCGGACAGCGTCGCGACCAATCATCTCTGCGCCGGCGTCGAGCAGGACGAGAGCGGCGCGCGGCTGTCGTTCAAGGAGACGACGAGCGGGAAAGCGCTGCCACCGCTCGCGGCCGATATCGTGATCGCCTGCGACGGCGTGAACTCGGCGCTGCGCAAGCAATTGGTCGGCGACAATGTCGTGTTCACCGGCATCAACACCTGGCGCGGCGTCACCAAACACAAGCCGATCCTTTCCGGGCGCAGCTATCTGCGCATCGGCTCGATCCTGACCGGCAAGATCGTGATCTATCCGATCGTCGACGACGTGGACGGCGCCGGCAATCAGTTGATCAACTGGACCACCGAATTCAAGCGCGACACGGTGGAGATGAACGACTGGAACAAGCCGGGCGATCTCGCCGATTTCATCTCGGTCTATGAGAGCTGGCGCTTTGACTGGCTCGACGTGGCCGACCTGATCCGCAAATCGGAGCACATCTTCGAGTATCCGATGGTCGACAAGGACCCGCTTCCCCGCTGGACTTTTGGGCGCGTAACGCTCGCGGGCGACGCCGCGCATCCGATGTATCCGCGCGGCTCGAACGGCGCGGCGCAGAGCGTGATCGATGCGCGCGTGCTGGCGGATTGCCTTAGCGGCAATGCCGATCCGCGCGATGCGCTTGCGGCTTACGAAGCCGCCCGGCGCGAGGCGACCGGAAAGGTGGTGCGCACCAACCGCGAGCACCCGCCGGATTTCATCAACATCAAGGTCGAGGAACTGACCGGCGACCGGCCGTTCGACAATCTCGACGATTTCATTACGCAGGACGAGTTGCGGGCGCTCAGCGACAATTACAAGCGGATTGCGGGGTTTGCGGTGAGCGATGTGAAGCGGGTGTGACCGCCCCGGGCTCCGCCCCCCTCCCCTGGAGGGGGAGGGTCGACGCGAATGAAATGAGCGTCGGGGTGGGGTGAGCGTTATCAGAGGACCACCCCACCCCGGCTAGCA
>JAXDOA010000594.1:0-9660 GCA_034669125.1 Hyphomicrobiales bacterium | reverse complement strand
CTCGAGATCTCGATTTCCTGCATTTCCTCGCGGGTCGGAATCGCGATGCCGAGCGTTGCCTCGAGCAACTTGTCTTCGGCCACGGTCGGCATGACGAGATCGAACCAGACCGCGCCCTCGGGGATCGCGCCGGATTCCTCGATCGCCCGGCGTTCCAGCGAGTTTCCGCGCGGAAGATAGACGATCAACATCGGCGCCACGCGTGGCTAAAAGGCGGGAGCCCTTGCCTAGCGCGGCGGCGCGTCATCGTCCACAACAGAGATCGGATCTGAAAAGCGCGCCGCCTGGCGGCGCTCAGGCCACCGCCTCTTCGGCCTCGCGGTTTTCGCGCAGCACGGCGGGCGCATAGGCCGGGTTTTTGGTGTTGCTCTGGTAGCGCAGCGCCGCCGCCACCGCCGGGATGCCGACCGTGCCGAAGCGTGCATCCAGTTCCGTGCGTTCGCGGCGTTGCTCGGGGGTCGCTCGTCGGGATTCCATTTTCCTCTCCAAAGACTGTTCGTTCGCGCCCCGCGTCAGGGCGTTGGGGCGGTGTCTCGCCTCCGAGTGCGGCAAAAATGGGCAGAAACGATGCCAGCTGTGCGGTTTCCGGCACCGATTCGGGCCTTCCGACCGTCGCTCGGAGCTTCTGCCCGAAAGGCTAAGGGATTTAAGGTAAACAGGTCGTTTACCAATCTTTGCCAAGTTCATTCATGGATTCCGCACGATGCGCCGTTCCAAACTGCGGCATTCCTGCAACAGGTGATGACGGCGATGCGTGTCACCCCCTGTAATTGCTGGAATGGGCAGGGTCTTTCGGTTATCTAACCGACGTCCCGGGCGACGCGTGCATGGGCAAGGGAAATAGAATGATGGCGTTACGCGGCCTTGCTTTTTTGTGTCTCGGATTGCTTGCGGGCGGCTGCGTGCAGTCGACCCTTGAGGTCGCATCGGACGCGAACCTGACGCCGCGCGACAAGAAGCTGCTCGCGAATGCGCCGTACGCCCAAGCCACGATCCCTGAGCCGTACAAGCGCCACATCGTCAACTATCACCGCAAGGAAACGCCAGGCGCGATCGTGGTCGATAGCGACGCGCGCTACCTTTATTACGTGCTCGAGGGCGGCAAGGCGATCCGCTACGGCATCACCGTCGGCGAAGATGCGCTCGCCTTCTCCGGCGTCGCCAAGGTTGGCCGCAAGGAAGAGTGGCCGTCCTGGACGCCGACCAACGACATCAAGAAGCGCCTCGGCAACATTCCGGGCTACGTCGCGCCCGGCCCGCACAACCCGATGGGTTCGCGCGCGCTCTATGTCTTTGACGGTCCGAAGGACACGCTCTATCGCATCCACGGCACCAATCAGCCGGAATACATCGGCTCGGCGATTTCGTCGGGCTGCATCCGCCTGACCAACGAGGACGCGATCGATCTGTTCAATCGGGTCAAGATCGGCTCGGTGGTCGTGGTGCTGGCGCCCGGATCGGGCGACTCGCCGGCCAATCCGCGTATCGCCTTCTCGGGCGGTCGCGACAGCTAATTTCAGTTAAGGCGCGGGGGAATGAGGACGCCGGGCGAAAGCCCGGCGTTCTTCTTTTTGGGTCTCGGCTTTCAGAATATCGGCGCCGACGAATGCACCAGCGCGAATGTGTCGGTCTTGGGCTCAATTTCGAACTGGCCGTTCAGCCGCGCACGGAAGTGCTTGAACACCGGCAGCGCGGGCAGCACATTCTCCGCCTCGGCCGTGTTGTAGTGCACGAGGTGCATGAAGGTTTTTCCGTCCTCATGCAGGTACTGGGCATAGCGCAGGTCGTTGTTGTTGAGCGCGCGCAGCTCGCGCATCACCGCTGCGGTGTTTGACTTGTTCTCTTCAACGAAGTCGCTTTTCACCGAATATTGAACGCGGAACACCTTCATGGCTCGTCTCCTTCTGGCTGGTTGTTGCTGGACTTAGGCCCTTGGCTGGCCTTGCTCTCCTGACTGAGACGATCTGGGAGGCGAAAAGGATCCGGAAAAAATCCTCGCCGGCCTGTATCTTTTGGCTGGGCTCGAACGTCCTGGTGTTCGAGAGGGGTCTTTCGACCCCGATGGAGCCGCATGAGCGAACCGATATCCGAGGCAGCAACAGCACGCGCCAGCTTCGAGCTTCTCCTCGCCGAATTGCGGCCGAAGCTGCATCGCTACTGCGCGCGCATGACCGGCTCGGTCATCGACGGCGAGGATGTGGTGCAGGACGCGCTGCTGAAGGCGCTCGCGGCATTCGGCGAGGCTGAGGCGCTCGTCAATCCGGAAGCGTGGCTGTTCCGCATCGCGCACAATACCGCGCTCGACCATCTACGCCGCCGCGCCCGGCAGGAGGCCATTCGTTCCGATGAGGACCCGGACATGCTCGTCGATCCGACGCCGGCCCAAGACCGCCTCCTGGCGGCCGCCAGCATGCGTACGTTCATGCGCCTTCCCGTGGCGCAGCGCTCAAGTATCATCCTGATGGACGTGCTCGGCTATTCGCTCGACGAAATCGGCGGCGTCACGGCGTTGAGCATTCCGGCGATCAAGGCGTCGTTGCATCGCGGCCGCGCGCGTCTGCGCGAACTGGCGCGGGAGCCCGACGATTCACCGCTGCCGGTGCTGGACGAGCCCGAGCGCTCGCGTCTCGCCGCCTATGTGGAGCGCTTCAACGCGCGCGATTTCGACGCCGTGCGGGACATGCTGGCCGACGAGGTGCGGTTGGAGCTCGTCAACAGGACCCGGCTCAATGGCCGCCGCGAGGTGAACACCTATTTCGGCAACTACGGAAAGATCCACGATTGGCAGCTCGTGCCCGGTTTCGTCGACCGGCGTCCGGCCATCCTGGTGCGCCGGCCGGATGATCCGGGGCGCCCGGCCTACTTCATCCTGCTAGAATGGACAGGCGATGCCGTGACAAACATCCGCGACTTCCGCCACGCGCGCTATGCGGTGGAAGGCGCGGAATTTCACGCGCTCGCTTGACCCGCGCGTTCACGCCGCCAGCAATTGCTCGCGCTTGGCCCAGTCGAGCGTCTTGTCGAGCGCGCGGGTCAGCTTGTCGAACAGCTCGTCGATCTCGGCCGGCTGAATGATCATCGGCGGACAGACCGTGATGACGTCGCCCGCAATGAAACGCACGATCAGACCCTCGTTCTGGGCGTGATTGACGACCTGCACGCCGACGCCACGCTTGGGGTCGAGCGGCTTCTTGGCCCGCTTGTCGGCGGTAAGTTCCAGCGCGCCGACCATTCCCATGCCGCGCGCCTCGCCGACCAGTGGATGATCGGCCAGCGCCATCAGCCGCTTCTGGAACTGCGGCATGCGCGTCCGCGCCGTCTCGATGATCTTGTCGCGCTGATAGATTTCGAGCGTCTTCACGGCGACCGCGGCCGAGACCGGATGCCCCGAATAGGTGAAGCCGTGCCCGAAGGTGCCGATCTTTTTGCTCTCGACGATCAGCGCCTGGTACATCTCCTCCGGAATCATCACGCCGGCGATCGGCATGTAGGCCGATGACAGCGCCTTGGCGACCGAGATCGAGTTCGGCTTGTAGCCAAGCGCCGAGCAGCCGAACATCGGGCCGAGCCGGCCGAAGCCGCAGATCACCTCGTCGTCGATCATGAACACGTCGTATTTGGCGCACACTTCCATGATCTTCGGGAAGTAGGTTTTCGGCGGCACGATCACGCCGCCGGCACCCATCACCGGCTCGGCGATGAAGGCCGCAACCGTGTCGGGGCCTTCGGCGAGGATCAGCTCTTCCAGCTCGGCGGCGAGCCGCGTTGCGAACTCTTCCTCGCTCTCGCCGTCCTTGCCGAAACGATAGTGGTGCGGGCAGGCGGTGTGCAGCACGCGCGCGATCGGCAGGTCGAAATCGATGTGATTGTTCGGCAGGCCCGTGAGCGAGGCGCTCGCGATCGTCACGCCGTGATAGGCCTTGATGCGGCTGATGATCTTCTTCTTGTTCGGCCGGCCGAGCGCGTTGTTCATGTACCAGACGAGCTTCATCTGGCTGTCGTTTGCTTCCGATCCGGAATTGCAGAAGAACACCTTGGAGATCGGCACCGGCGCGATCTCTTTGAGCTTCTCGGCCAGCTCGATCGCCGGGTCATGGCTCTTGCCGGTGAACAGATGGCCGAACGGGAGCTTGCGCATCTGGGAGGCTGCGGCCTCGACCAGTTCCTCGTTGTCGTAACCGAGCGCCGTGCACCACAGCCCGGCCATGCCTTCGATATAGGCCTTGCCGTCCACATCGTAGACGTAGACGCCCTTGCCGCGCTCGAACACCAGCGGACCGGTTTCACGGAACGTCGCTTGGTTTGTGTAGGGATGGACCAGCGTCTCGACCGCGCGGGTCTGCAGGTTGCTGAGCGGGGCCATGTTGACCTCTCGATTTGCGTCAGAAAAAGGTTTCAGTCGCCGGTGACTCGACTAGGGCGCACCCGTCTTGTCGGAAAACCGGTCGCAGTTCAACAAGAACAACCGATAGGTGGACGTGATCCGCCACCAAGTCCAGGTGCACAGAATGGTGAGCGCTGCGCCGCCCAATGCTGTCAGAAGAACGTCCGGATAATTGCATATAGCCGCCAATCCCATGGCGGTGGAGGCGAGAAGCAGCAGCAACGGCACGATCCATGAGCGCAGTTCCACGCGCCATGCAGGCTTCCCGCCCTCATCCAGGATTCTGGGTTCATTGGTACGTGGCAACTTGTCATCGCTAACGACGAGCAGCATCCAAACCAGATACGCCGCAACAACAACGCCGAGCCAAAGGCTGGGCGACAACTGGACAAATCGTATCTCGGCTTCCTCCCAGCGCGCGACTGCGAGCGTCGCAATGAAAGTCAGTGCGGGACCGAAGACAGCGAGCGCACGCGCGAGCCGAATACGCGATCGATGGTAGTCTAGAGAATCGACGATGGGTCCTGCCCTGCGCCGGCCAGCAATCAGGAGGCGATCCTCCGGATAGAGGTCCGGAAATGGAAGGGACTCGTCCCATTCTTTTTGGGACTTGTATCGGCCTTTCAGCTTGCCCAGCGCAAGTTCGATCCGACTGCGTGCGTCCAACCTGTCTAACAAGGTATCCGCGAGCCGGTCGAATGGAATGCCGATCAGAAATGCCAGACCGAGCGCGGCCGATCCACCGACAATTCCGACGACGGCCTTGATGTCCTCAAGGCTGCGCCACAACTCAGGCAGCCACGGCAGCGCACCGATCGCAATGATCAGAAATCCGATCAGAACCTGCTCGAGATAAAGTTCGGTGGTTTTCATGGCTTGGATGGCACGGTTTGCTGCGCGAGCCGCAGAAGCTGCCGCGACTCCTCGAATGTCAGCGCGCTCAGCGCCGCCTCGAACGCAAGCCAGGCGATTTCACGCTCACGATCTGCGTCACCGCCAGTCTGTGTCATCAGATACATCGCCGAAATGCCGTCGCCTGCGGGGATTTCGCCGAGAAGTCTTTCCACGCGCACACGCACGCCCGCTTCCTCGAGCACCTCCCGCGAAGCCGCATCTTCGGGAGATTCGCCGGCCTCGATGTGCCCTTTCGGGAAGACCCAGGCACCGGCGGGCTCGCGCGCGCGGACGAGCAGATATTCCGGCTCGCCATGCCGCTGCCTGACGACGATGCCGCCCGCATGGGTCCACTTGTGCGGCGAAGATGTCTGCTTTTCCGGCGCAACCATGGCGCACTATAGCGGCAATGGAATCGTGGGGGAACGGCCGCACCGCATCTGCGGCGGTCGGCACGTTCTAAGCCGACGCGACGCCGCGCAGCAACTCCGCGGTTGCGGTGTCGGCCGGGAAGAACGATTCGATCGCCAGTTCCGACAACGTCACGTCGACCGGCGTGCCGAAAATCGTCGTGGTCGAGAACAGCGACAAGGTGCCGGCGTCTGTGACGAAACGCAGCGGCACCACCACACCCGCATAGTCGTCGCTCACCGTCGCGCGCGGCGCCTTCGCGCCGCCCGGCGCCGGGTAGCCTGACAGCTCGTCGAGCAGCCGCATCAGTTCGCCGTCCGCCGTCACGTCGATCTGCTGGCGCAGGCGGGTGAGCAGGTGCGCGCGCCATTCGCCGAGGTTGGCGATACGCGGCGCGAGCCCGCTCGGGTGCAGGCTCAGCCGCAACACATTGACCGGCGGCTGCAGCAGCGCCGGATCAGCTCCGGTGAGCAGTATCGGCACGGCCGCATTGTGCGCGATCAGCGTCCAGTGGCGGTCGATCGCGATTGCCGGGTAGGGCTCGTGGCCCTTGAGCACGAGATCGACCGCCTTGCGCGCGACCTGCAAGGCAGGATCGCCGAGCGAGCGTTGCGGGAATACCGGCGCGAAGCCGGCCGACACCAGCAGCACATTGCGCTCGCGCAGCGGCACGTCGAGGCGTTCGGCAAGGTGCAGCACCATCTCGCGCGACGGCTGCGCGCGGCCGGTCTCCAGGAAGCTCAAATGCTTGGTGGAAATCTCCGCTTCCAGCGCGAGGTCGAGCTGCGAGAGGCGGCGGCGCTGGCGCCATTCGCGCAGGTGATCGCCGATGGCACGGACGGTTTGCATGTCCTGAACATAGTGCACGCGGCGGCGCGTCTCCATTACCTGCGAGTTAATCGACTTGGCGACGGCCGTCGCCTAATTGGCCGGACAGGCACCGCGCTTCAGATAAATCGCGCGGCGCGCCAACCAGAAACAGGAGTTCGTCATGCCCTATCAACCAAACTCGTTCCTGCGCACCGTGCTGCTCGCCGACGCGATTGCGAGCGGCGCGACCGGCCTGCTGATGATCGCGGGTGCCGGCCTGCTCGACGGCTTGCTCGGATTGCCGGTCGCGCTGATGCGCGAGGCCGGACTCGTCCTGATCCCCTATGTGGCGTTCGTCGCCTGGATTGGGACGCGCGAGGCGATCTCGCGGAGTGCCGTGCAGACCATCATCGTGCTCAACGTGCTGTGGGTCGCGGGCAGCATCGCCCTGCTGGTGAGCGGATGGGTCGCGCCGACGATGCTCGGCACCGCCTTCGTGATCGCGCAGGGCGCCGTCGTTGCGGTGCTCGCGGAGTTGCAGTTCGTCGGCCTGCGCCGCAGCGCCGCTGCGGCGGTGTAACGGTCACACGGCTTCGACCAATTCGGGAATGCGCCGCCGGGTCCCAGCCTCGGCGGCGCATTTTTCCGTGTGGGCGTCGCGGTTGATCACCTGCAGATTGGGTAAGCCCCAGAACGCCAGCAGGGGCGGCCAGTCCATCTCGCGATGCTCGCGCCACACCCGAAACAGCGGCACCCGGTGATCGACTTCGGATGTCTTCCACAGCCGCACGCCGGTCTGGGCACAACGCCGCTGCTGCAAGCGCCGCAAAAGTTTCGCGTAGTCGCTCGGCGCATTCCACAGCCGCCATGACACGACGCAGGCGGTATGCCAGGTGGCATTCCGGTTCGGGCCGCGATCCCACAAATCCTCGTGCCAGCCGAGCCGGTAGACGGGCTGCCCGCACACGCAGCAAAACCCGGGCCCACGGGAGAATCTCTTCTCGCGATACGGCGCGGGCGGGGAGCGGAAATTGACCGGAAGGTCTTTGTCGCGCGCCGACTTGAGGCGCCAGGACCACCCGTTGGGCGCGCCGCTGCGTCGCGCGAGCGCGCGCGTCAGCCGATCGGCCCGCAACGGATGCGCGCGCCAATATCCGTCGACCGCGAGGCGCGGCATCGGCGGCGTCCAGCGCCGGTTGAGCGCGTAGGTCAGCACCGGAGTGGGAAAGATTTCCGGTAACGCCTTGGTGAGGCGCGCGAGCGCACGCTGGTTTTGCAACTCGCGGGTTTCGGACATCTTCATGGGGCGAGCACTCGGAGAATCGGGAGCGGAATGGTGCCAGCAAGACGTAAAGCAATTCTGTCATTCTGGTAGCGCATGGACGGCGCCGCAGCCGAAGGCTAGAACCGGGCGACCCACCATATCCCCAATCTCAGCCGAAAAACCCAATGACCCACGAACTGATCCGCCAGGATGCCGTAACCATCGTGGGGCGCCTCAAGCGCGGCGAGGTGACGCCGCACGATCTGCTCGACGCGTTGGAAAAGCGCATCGCGGCGGTCGACGGCGCCGTGAACGCGCTGCCCACCTTGTGCTTCGATCGCGCTCGGCAGCACGCCGACCGGCTGATGCAGAAGTCGGTCGCGGAGCGCGGCCAGCTTGCCGGGATGCCGGTGCCGATCAAGGACCTGGTCAACGTGGCGGGCGTACGCTCGACGCAAGGATCGCCGATCTTCGCGACCAGAATTCCCGAGAAGTCCGACATTCTGGTCGAAAATCTCGAAGCCGAAGGCGGCATCGTCTATGCGATGTCGAATACGCCGGAGTTCGGCGCCGGCGCCAACACCTTCAACGAGGTGTTCGGCGCGACTCGCAATCCGTGGAACACGTCGCGCTCGGCCGCGGGTTCTTCCGGCGGTGCCGCCGTCGCGCTCGCGACCGGGATGGCCTGGGTGGCGCACGGCTCCGACATGGGCGGCAGCTTGCGCAATCCGGCGAGCTTTAACGGCATTGTCGGGTTTCGCCCCAGCATCGGCCGCGTTGCGCACACGCCGCAAGGCTCGATCGACCAGAACCTCAGCCAGCAGGGTCCGATGGCGCGCAACGTCGAGGACGCAGCACTGCTGCTTGACGCGATGTGCGGCGAGAATCCCGGCGATCCGTTGTCGTTGCCGCGGAACGGTGCCTCTTTCCTCGCGGCGGCGCGTTCGAACTGGCGGCCGAAGCGCGTCGCCTGGTCGGCCGATCTCGGCATCACCAGGACCGATCC
Source organism: Hyphomicrobiales bacterium (assembly GCA_034669125.1). Lineage (GTDB taxonomy): Bacteria > Pseudomonadota > Alphaproteobacteria > Rhizobiales > Xanthobacteraceae > PALSA-894. Next base: position 891 of record JAXDOA010000594.1, on the reverse strand, counting down.
CGAAGTTGCCGCTATCACGCGGCGTGCCGCGGAGCGCTTCGCCGAGCTCGGCGCCGTCGTGGAGGAAGCGCACCCTGATTTGACCGGGTTGCACGAGGTCTTCCAGACCCTGCGCGCCTACGACTTTTTCATGAAGCGGGCGAAGCTCTTGCGCAACCACCGCGACCTGCTCAAGCCCGAGGTGATCTGGAACATCGAGAAGGGATATAAGATCGACTTCGATGAACTGGAGCGCGCCGAGAACACGCGGGTCGCGCTGGCGCAGCGCTATCTGGCATTCTTCGACCGGTACGACCTGCTGCTGACGCCCGCGACAGTCGTCGCCGCCTATCCGATCGAGAATCGCTACGTCGCGGAGGTGAACGGCCACAAGTTCTCAAATTACGTCGAGTGGCTGGCGATCGCCTATGCGGTCACGGTGGCCTGCGGCACCGCGCTATCGCTGCCGTGCGGCTTCACGCGCGAGAAGCTTCCGGTCGGCCTTCAGATCGCAGGTCCCCCGCGCAGCGAAGCGCGCATCCTCGCGGCGGCGAAAGCAATGGAGGATATTCTGGGGCTACGCGGCACGACGCCGATCGATCCGCGGGTCGCGGCGGCCTAACGGGCCTTGCGCCCAATTTGGGCACACGCTAGTTTCCATGAATGCGGATCATCGCGCGGCGAACGCTGCGGGAGTTTGTGGCGTCGCGCGCTCGCTCGAAGGATCGGCCGGCGCTCAAGGTCGCCTTGGATAGCTGGTTTGACGAAGTTCGTAAGGCGCGTTGGAAGAGCACGGCAGACGTCAGACGCCTGTACGCGACCGCGAGCGTCGTCAGCGCTGAACGAATCGTGTTCAACATCAAGGGCAATAGCTATCGGCTCGTGGTGTCGGTCGACTTTGAGAAGAGCATC
>JAXDOA010000593.1:0-4140 GCA_034669125.1 Hyphomicrobiales bacterium | reverse complement strand
TTGGCTTGCCGCGCCGGATAGTCGGTGAAGCGCAGGCCATAGCCGGATTGGGCCAGCGCCTCGCCCTTCTTCCAGTCGCCCGTGAAGTTGTTGTCGGGCGGGTAGGCGATGTTTGCCTGCTCGCGCTTCTGGATTTCATCCGCGACGTTCTTCGGCGGGCTGTTCCGGAAAGCCGAGCACAGCGCCATCGTGTCGTCGCCGGTGAGCCGCGGCGCCCAATCGGCCGGTGCGGCCGGAAACGCGGCCTTGACGGCCGCATCGGCGATGGCGGGATCGGGACGCTGCTGCGAGAAAGCCGGAGCTACGCAAAGGACGAGGGCGACAATCGCCGGGATGATTCGCATGGCGGCTCTCCCGATCATCGCTTGAGGCCGGGCGCGACGATCTCGCCGCCGTCCGCCTGCCGGGTGAGGAACGCGATCAGCGCCACGCTCGCCTCCGAGCCGAGCTGAAGCTCGGGCATCCGCATCTGCCAGTAACAGTCGTACATGCGGTGCTGCATCGTCATCACATGCGCTGTGGACACGCGATAGGCCGGCCATTCGCCGATCACCTTGCTCGCTTCTTTCTTCTCCGCGAGATACGGCAGGCCTTGCAGCCGGATGCGCAGCCCGGAATTGGCGTGGCAGGTCGCGCAGGCGAAATCAAACGGACCGGAGCGGCGATAGAACAGCGTCTCGCCGAGCGCGGCGGTCTCGCGCTCTTTCGGGTGCGCCAGCGGCGCGGCGAATTTCTGCCCCGCCGATTTGCTCGCCACATAGGTCGCCATCGCGCCCAGTTCTTTCACCGGCTGGCCGCCGGCGGGGTGCGGGCGCTTCACATAGTCGGCCACGCTGATGCCTTGGAGCTTCTCCATGCACCACAGGATGCGCGTCTCGGCGTCCATCACGCGGTCCGCGTCGGCGAAATAGCGCGGCAGTTCGGCGAACGCGCCCTCGACCTTGCCGGGCCCCTTGCCGAGGTCGCATTGCGCGAGTGTCGCGTTCTTCGGTCCGGCGGGCGTGGTCCATAGCGCTTCGCCACGGTCGACGTCGAGGAATCCCGGATTGCTCCACGGGTCCTCCTTGAGCATCGCGCGATATTTCTCGATCGCCTTTTCGGTCTCGGCGTCCTGCGCGTGCGCGCCGGATGAGAAGGCGAGGGCGATCGCCAGCAAAAAGATCAGTCGCGTCACCTGCGTCTCCCCGAAGGTCTTTCTTTGCCTTGTGGCCGCGTCACCCCTGCGGCTTCTCGTTTGTTGCATTGTCCGCCGCCAGCGTCTAGACAAACGGAAGATTACGCCTATGTGGCAGTGTGATTTGGCACCGTCGCAACAGGTTTGTCCTGCACAAGGTCTCCGTGTGGCAAGGACATTCCGTCGCGGCGTTTCGGGGCAGGAGATTCCCATGAATGGACCGAGCCGGCGGCAAGTTTTGGCCGGCAGTGCAGGCGCGCTGGCGATCGCGACGCTTGGCGTCGCGCCCGCGCACGCGAATAATGCGCAGGACCTGACCAAGGCGTTCACCGGCGGCAAGCAGGCGACCGAAGGCAAGGTGAAGCTCGACCTTCCCGAGATCGCCGAGAACGGCAACACCGTGCCGATGACCGTGTCGGTCGAAAGCCCGATGACCGACGCCTCGCACGTGACCGACGTGCTCGTGGTCGGCGACGGCAATCCGAACGGCGGGATGGTGACGTTCCAGTTTTCTCCGCTCAGCGGCGTTGCGGAGGCGAACACGCGCATCCGGCTCGCCGCGACGCAGAACATCATCGCGGTCGCGAAGATGAACGACGGATCGTTCGTGACGGCGAGCAAGCAGGTGAAAGTGACCATCGGCGGCTGCGGCGGCTGATCGGAAATTTGGGAGACGAACCATGGCCACCGCCGCAAAGCCGCGCATCAAGCTCGACAAGAAGGAAGCCCGCAAGGGCGACATCGTCGAGGTGAAGGCGCTGGTCGCGCACATCATGGAGACGGGCCAGCGCAAGGACGCGCAGGGCGCAACGATCCCGCGCAAGATTTTGAACAAGTTCGCCTGCACGGTCGCGGGCAAACAGGTGTTCGCGGCGAGCTTCGAGCCGGCGGTGTCGGCGAACCCGTACATCCAGTTCAAGTTCAAGGCGACCGAGTCCGGCCCGGTGGTGCTGACCTGGACCGATGACGACGGCTCAACGATCGTCGGCGAAGAGACGATCACCGTCACGTAGCGCGGCGTGCTTTCCCGCCGCGAATTCCTGCAAGTCGCCGCGGCCACAGCGGCCATCCTTCCGAACGGGTTCACGCGCGCGCTCGCGCAGCAGCGGCTGACGCAGAACGAGCTGCTCGCCTTCGAGCCGCTCGGCAATGTGACACTGCTGCATGTCGCCGACGTACACGGGCAGCTGATGCCCGTGTATTTCCGCGAGCCGTCGAGCAATCTCGGCGTCGGCGAGGCGCGGGGCTTGCCGCCGCACATCACCGGCAAGGATTATCTGACGCGCTTCGGCATTCCGGAAAAATCCGCCGCGGCCTATGCGCTGACGCCGGAGGATTTTTCGGCACTCGCGCAAAGCTACGGCCGGATCGGCGGGCTCGACCGGCTGGCGACGGTCGTGAAAGCGGTGCGGGCGCAGCGCGGCGATGACCGCGTATTGCTGCTCGACGGCGGCGATACCTGGCAGGGCTCGCTCGGCGCCAACGCGACCCGCGGCCAGGACATGGTGGATTGCTTCAAGCTGTTGGCCCCCGACGCGATGACCGGGCACTGGGAGTTCACCTACGGCACCGAGCGGGTGAAGGAATTGGTGGACAGCCTCGGCTTCCCGTTCCTCGCGCTGAACGTCCGCGACACCGAATGGCAGGAGCCGGTGTTTCCGCCCTACAAGCTGTTCGAGAAGGGCGGCGTGAAGGTCGCGGTGCTGGGGCAGGCATTCCCCTACACGACGGTTGCCAATCCGCGCTGGATGATCCCGACCTGGTCGTTCGGCCTCCGCGAGGAGGACGTGCGCGCCAACGTCGAGAAGGCGAAGGCCGAAGGCGCGCAACTGGTCGTGCTGCTCTCGCACAACGGCTTCGACGTCGATCGCAAGCTGGCGGGGCGAGTGCCCGGTATCGACGTGATCCTGACCGGCCACACGCACGACGCGCTGCCCGAAGCCGTGAGGGTCGGCAAGACCTTGCTGATCGCGTCCGGCAGCCATGGGAAATTTCTCTCGCGCCTCGATCTCGATGTGCAGGGCGGGGCGGTGAGGGATTTCCGCTTCAAGCTGATCCCACTATTCGCCGATGCCATCGCACCCGATGCCGGTATGGCCGCGGCTATCGCGAAAGCGCGCGCGCCGTTCGCTTCGCAGTTGGCGCGTGAGGTCGGACGCACCGAGACTCTGCTCTATCGGCGCGGCAATTTCGCCGGCACCTTCGACGACCTGATTTGCGATGCGCTGCTTGAGGAACGCGACGCCGAAATCGCGCTCTCGCCTGGATTCCGCTGGGGCGCGAGCGTGCTGCCGGGCGCGGCGGTCACCGTCGAGGACATCCACAACGCGACCGCGATCACCTATCCGCAGGTCTATCGCCAGCAAATGACTGGCGCGCGGCTGAAGGAAATTCTCGAGGACGTGGCCGACAACCTGTTCAATCCCGACCCGTACTATCAGCAGGGCGGCGACATGGTCCGCTGCGGCGGGCTCGGCTACACGGTCGATGCGGCCAAGCCCATCGGCAGCCGCATCTCGGGCCTGACGCACCTCAAGTCCGGGAAACCGCTCGAAGCCGCGCGGGAGTACACGGTGGCCGGCTGGGCGAGCGTGAACGAAGGCACCGAGGGCCCGCCCGTGTGGGAGCTGGTGGAGAAATATGTGGCGCGGAAGAAGACCGTGAGGGTTGAGGCGAATACGAGCGTGAAGGTGGTTGGCGGCTAAGCGAGTTGCTGCATCACGTAGGGTTTCCACGCCGTCTCGCACTCGCCTTCATATGACTTTGTAGTTCCTTCAACGCTTGGCGCGCTGACACGAGACGCGACGGGTCAGCGTGATAGGCGTCGTAGCGTCTCGCGCCCTCAGTCCGCAGCCAATGCTCAAAACGGGCCACATGGTTTGGCTGGTTGTTGTCCTCTGGCCTTCGATTTTTCATGGCGCCGCTATGTGACCGTCGTTCCGGTTCATATCACAAGCTAGACGCAT
>JAXDOA010000592.1:0-13311 GCA_034669125.1 Hyphomicrobiales bacterium | reverse complement strand
GCGCAGCTCGGTGTCATTTACCAGGTGGAAGCCGACCAGGCCCCGAGCCTGCGGCTGCTCTCGGCATTCGCCGACGACGGCGTGAATGGCCATCCACAGCGCGTCGAGTTCGGCAACGGCCTGATCGGACAGTGCGCGACGGACAAGCGGCGCATGTTGATCACCTCGATGCCGCCGCACGCGGTGCCGATCGGCTCGGCGTTGTTCAAGGTGGTGCCGCAGAACATCGTCGTGCTGCCGGTGCTGTTCGAGAATGAGGTCAAGGCGGTCATCGAGCTTGCCTCGGTCACGGCGTTCACGGCGCTGCAAATGGCTTTCCTCGAGCAGCTCACCGATTCGATCGGCATCGTGCTCAACTCGATCGAAGCCACGATGCAGACCGAGGGCTTCCTCAAACAGTCGCAGCAACTCGCCGGCGAACAGCAGGCGCAGCAGAAAGAGCTACAGCAGACCAACGAGCAGCTCGAACAGAAGGCGCAACAGCTCGCCGAGCGCAACGTCGAGGTCGAGCGCAAGAACCAGGAAATCGAGCAGGCTCGGCGCGCGCTGGAGGACAAGGCGACCGAACTTGCGCTGACGTCCAAGTACAAGTCGGAGTTCCTCGCCAACATGAGCCACGAGTTGCGCACGCCGCTCAACTCGATCCTGATCCTCGGACAGCAGCTCTCCGAAAATCCCGACGGCAACCTGATGCCGAAGCAGGTCGACTTCGCGCGCACCATCCACGGCGCCGGAACCGATCTGTTGAACCTGATCAGCGACATTCTCGATCTGTCCAAGATCGAGTCCGGAACCGTCACGGTCGATGCGCAGGAAGTGCTGCTGAGCAACCTGATCGAAGCGACGGCGCGGCCGTTCCGCCACGAGGCGGACAACCGCCAGCTCGCCTTCGATGCCGAAATCGATCCCAATCTCGGGCGCACCATCACGACCGACTCGAAGCGGTTGCAGCAAGTGCTCAAGAACCTGTTGTCGAACGCCTTCAAGTTCACCGAGACGGGCAGCGTGCGGCTCAAGGTCTCGGCGGCGGTCGGCGGCTGGTCGGCCGATCACACGCTGCTCAATCAATCCGCCGTGGTGGCGTTCGAGGTGTCGGATAGCGGCATCGGCATTCCGCTGGAGAAGCAGCGCATCATCTTCGAGGCGTTCCAGCAGGCCGACGCGAGCACCAGCCGCAAGTATGGCGGCACCGGGCTCGGTCTTGCGATCAGCCGCGAGCTTGCGAACCTGCTCGGCGGCGAAATCCAGCTGCGCTCGACGCCCGGCAAAGGCAGCACGTTCACGCTCTATCTGCCGCTCAAGTATGCCGGCCCGACGACTGCGATACGCGTCGCCCCCGATGCACCGGCACTGGTCGAGAAGAACGACTACGCACCGGCTGAGCGGGCGATCGAGCAGATCCCCGACGACCGTCTCGACATCGTCCCGGGCGACAGCATCCTGCTGATCGTCGAGGACGATCCGCATTATGCCCGCGTGATCCTGGATCTGGCACGCGACCGCGGCTTCAAGGTGCTGGTCGCGATGCGCGGAATCGATGCACTGGAGCTTGCCAAGCAGTTCCAGCCGACCGCAGTTTCGCTCGATGTGTTCCTGCCCGACATGCTGGGCTGGACGGTGCTGAGCCAGCTCAAGCAGAACCCGCTCACGCGCCACATCCCGGTGCAGATCATCACGCTCGACGAGGACCGCCAGCACGCGCTTGCGCGCGGCGCGTTCTCGTTCGTCACCAAGCCGACGACGACCGAGGGGGTGGAAGCGGCGATCACGCGCATCAAGGAGTATGCGCGGCCGCGTCGCAAACGCTTGCTCGTGGTCGAGGACAACCCGGCCGAGCAGATGAGCATTCGCGAGCTGCTCAGTTACGACGATATCGAGATCGATACCGCCGGCACAGGCAGCACAGCGCTCTCCAGCCTGCGCGAACAGCAATACGACTGTGTGGTGCTCGATCTGCGCCTGCCGGATATGAGCGGCTTCCAGGTACTGGAGGAGATCAAGCGCGACAATTCGTTGTCTGACGTGCCCGTCGTCGTGTTCACCGGACGCGAGCTCTCGGCGGAAGAAGACGCACAGCTTCACACCATGGCGCGCAGCATCGTGGTGAAAGGCGTCGAATCGCCCGAGCGACTTCTCGACGAGACCGCACTGTTCCTGCACCGTGTCGTTACCGACCTGCCACCCGAGAAGCAGCGTATGCTGGAACGGCTCAACTCATCGGACGAGGACCTGGTCGGACGCACCGTTTTGCTGGTCGACGATGACGCGCGCAACATCTTCGCCCTCAGCAGCGTGCTGGAGCGTCGCGGTATGAACGTGCTGACCGCGACGACCGGCAAGGAAGCGATCGAGATGGTGGAGAAGACCCCGGAACTCGCGATCGTGCTGATGGACATCATGATGCCGGAGATGGATGGCTACCAGACGATGGGCGTCATCCGGGAAAATCCGGCGTACCGCCGCCTGCCGATCATTGCGCTTACCGCCAAGGCGATGAAGGGCGACCGCGAGAAATGCCTCGAGGCCGGCGCCTCCGATTATCTGGCGAAGCCGGTGAACACCGAACAGCTGCTGTCCGCGCTGCGGATGTGGCTGCATCGCTAGCAGCATGGTCCCGAAAAGTAGAACCGGTTTTCGATCGATGATCATGCTGACACAACAAAAGACGGCGACATGAAGTCGGACGAAAAGGTCAACATCCTGCTGGTCGACGACCAGCCCTCGAAGCTGCTCACCTATGAGGTGATCCTGCGGGAGCTGGGCGACAATCTCATCACGGCGTCCTCCGGCAAGGAGGCGCTGGAGCAACTGCTCAGAAACGAGATCGCCGTCGTCCTGATGGATGTCAGCATGCCGGAGCTGGACGGTTTCCAGCTCGCCTCGATGATCCGCGAGCATCCGCGCTTCCAGAAGATCGCGATGATCTTCGTATCGGCGATTTATCTGGCCGAGATCGATCATCTGCGCGGCTACGAGATGGGCGCCGTCGATTATGTGCCCGTTCCCGTCGTGCCCGAGGTGCTGCGCGCCAAGGTTCGTGTCTTCGCCGACCTCTATCGGAAGAATCGGCAGCTCGAGCGGTTGAACGCGGAGCTGGAACGGCGCGTCAGCGAACGTACGGCGGAGCTTGAGGCCTCCACCATCCAGTTGCTGCAAAGCGAGCAGCGCCGCAGCCTTGCGCTGGCGGCCGGCAACATGGGTTCGTGGGATTGGGACCTGCCCAACGGGACGGTCGTATGGGACGAGGGACAGCACGCCATTTATGGCGTCACCCCGGGTGAGTTCGTCGTCACACCCGAGCACTTCAAGGTTCTCATTTTGCCGGAAGACTGGGAACAACTCCAACGCGGGATGCAAAGCCTGCTGGAGCAGGGCCAGCCGCACCAGGCCGAATATCGCGTGCGGCGTCCGAACGGCGAGGTGCGCTGGTGCGCCAGCACAGCGGCAGCGACCAAGGACCGCGACGGAAAAGTCGTGCGGATCAGCGGCGTCACCATGGACATCACGGAGCGCCGTGAGGCCGAAGAGCGTCAGGCGCTGCTGGCGCGCGAAGTCGACCATCGCGCCAAGAACGCGATGGCGATCGTTCAGTCGATCGTTCGCCTCACCAAAGCCGGAAGTATCTCAAGCTACATTTCGATCATCGAGGGCCGCATCAAGGCGCTGTCGCGCGCGCACGCACTTTTGTCGAGCTCGCGTTGGCAGGGTGCCGACCTCGACAAGCTCGCCGACGATGAGCTGGCGCCTTACCGCTCCAGCCACCTGGATCGGCTCAGCATCTTCGGGCCGAAGGTCACGCTTGAGCCGACGAAAGCGCAAACGCTCGCGCTCGCCTTGCATGAGCTTGCCACCAACGCAGCAAAATACGGTGCTCTGTCCTCCGCGTCGGGAAAGCTCGCGCTGTGGTGGGAGGTGCAGTCCGATGCGCTGACCATTCACTGGCATGAGACCGCAGGTCCGGAAACGCACGCACCTTCGGTCACCGGGTTCGGTACGCAAATCATCACCGGCAGCATCGAGCGGCAGTTGGGTGGCAAGACCAGGTTCGAGTGGCTGCCTGCGGGGCCGCGTTGCACGCTCACAATACCGCGCGGCGAGCGCACGGACCACGCTGAGAAGACGGAGGAGTCTGCGGCGGTGCGGGCGGCTCCGTTGCGCGCCCGCCGGGTGATGGTTGTCGAGGATGAGGCGCTGGTGGCACTGGTCCTGGCGGATCAGCTTGCCGAATTGGGATTGTCCGTCGTCGGCCCCTGCAGCACCGTGGCGGAGGCCAAGGCCGTTGCCGACAAAGGCGACTTCGAAGCAGCGATCCTGGATGTCAATCTCGGCGGCGAACTCGTTTATCCGGTGGCGGATCTGCTGACATCGCGCGGGATCCCGTTCGTGTTCGTGACCGGATACGGGCGCGAGAGCATCGACCGCAGGTTTGCCGGCACGCCCGTCCTCGAAAAGCCGGTCGAACGGGAGTTGCTGGAGGACATGTTCGGCGGAAGTTACGCGCTCCGGCATCCGGTAGCGCGGACGGCGTAGCGGTCGTCCTATGACCTCGGCCGGCGGCGTCGGCGCACGACTGCGCCGCTGATCCTGGCGGCCGCAAGTATCGGGCCTTTCGGTTGCATCAGATTCCGGTACATGGCTCGAAGCGCCGCTTTGGTCGCCTGCAGCTCGGCCGCCGGTAGCCCCGAGATTGCGGTGCGTTCCAACCGCAGTGCAATCGGGACCAATTCGCCGATCAGCCGCTCGGCCCGCGGCGTCAGCGCGACGATCACCTCGCGATTGCTGCGGCTCGACCGCTTCCGTGTCACCAAGCCTATCTGCACGAGCCGCGTAATCAGCCGCGACAGCGTCGATACGTCGACGCTGGTTATTTCCGAAAGATCGATCTGGCGGCGCGGTCCGTTGTCCAAGAGCGCAACGAGGACGCGCCACATGGCGATGCTTAGGCCGTGCCGCGCCAGCGCGTCCTCGGAAAACCGCATCACCAGCGCGGAGCCGAGGCGATTGACCAGATAGGGCAGGTATTCGGACAGCTTGAGCGTTTTGCGTCGCGGCAAGAGTGTCAGCCCTTGTGATCGATTGATGCATTTACAACAATTGCAAGCTCAATCATACTGTTAAGTGCGAAAGACAGCCGTACAAGGCGCCCAGCCTCGGGAAGGACACGCGATGGAATTCGGGTACTTCACGCTCAGCGACAATCATTATGACAATAGCACGCGATCGGCCAACCAGTTCGTGGCCGACATCACGGCCGAGGCTCTCTATGCCGATAAGCTGAGCATGCACTCGGCCTGGATCGGCGAGCATCATTTCAATTCGCTCGGCGTGCTGTCTTGCCCCGACCTTGTCCTTTCCTACATCGCGGCGCGCACCGAGCACATCCGGCTGGCGCCCGCCGTCACCGTGCTTCCGCTGCACCATCCGATCCGCGTCGCCGAGCAATGGGCGACACTCGATCTGTTGAGCAACGGCCGCGTGGACTTCGCCGCCGGCCGAGGCTACGACCGGCGCGAATACCTGCCGTTCCACGTCTCGTTTGAGGATAACCAGTCGATCTTCGACGAGGGCCTTGAGCTCGTCCGCGCGCTCTGGTCGGCAGACGATCGCATGACCTACAAGGGGAAGCATTATTCCTTCGAGGACGTGCGCATCACCCCGAAGCCGGTGCAGAAGCCGATCCCGACTTACGTGGCGTCGTTTTCCAAGCCCTCGATCGAGCTCGCCGCGCGGCTCGGCTGCGGGCTGATCGTGGCGCCGTTTGCCGCCGCGATGAGCTTCGGCGGCCTCAAACAGGTCGCCGACCTCTATCATGAAAGCTGCGCCAGGTTCGGCACCAGACCGGGCCGGTTGATGTGCAGCTACTTCACGCATTTCGCCGACACCAAGCCGCAGGAGGATGCGCAGCGCGCCCGGCAGATCCGCTACTACAAGGAATGCGTGATACCGGCTTTCCCCGGCGATCCGAAGACCGCGCCGCCGAGCTACCGCTACTTCATCGACATGGTCGAGCGGCTGCAAAAGGTGAAGCCGGAGGATCTGACCGAGAACTCGGTGCTGATCGGATCGGCGGCGCGCATCGCCGAAACGCTCAAGAAGGTGGAAGCGGCGGGCTTCGAGGAGGTGATCCTCTATTTCAACGTGGGACTCAAACCCCACGGCCAGGTCAAGGACGAGATGGCCCGCTTCATGGAGCAGGTCGCCCCTCAGTTCGAGGGCAAGCACAGGAAGGCCGCTTAAGCGGCGCCAGCTCCGCTCCCGCGGGGTGCGACAGTTTTGCAGCCGCGCGCTATCATTTCGGCTGTCGCAAAGCCGTCGATACGCTAAAAGAGCCACAAGAAACCCGCGCCCGACGCGGCTCATCGTCCGGAGGACACCCATGGAACGCACGAAGATCCGCTTTGGCGCCGCGACGCGGCGCGACCTTCTCAAGGGCGCGGCAGCCGCAAACCTCGCCGGCGCCTTCCCGATGCCGGCGATCGCCCAGGCGAAGCCCGTCAAGGTCGGGCTCATGCTGCCCTATTCGGGGACGTTCGCGCAGCTCGGTGAGAACATCACCTTTGCGATCGAGATGTATATCGCCGAGAAAGGCGGCAAGCTCGGCGGCCGCGAGATCCAGATCGTCAAGCTCGACGACGAGTCCAAGCCCGAATTGGGCCTGCAGAATGCCGACCGCCTCATCAAACGCGACAATGTCGATGTACTGATCGGCACGGTCCACTCCGGCGTGCAGATGGCGATCCACAAGGCTGTGACGGAATCCGGCACGCTGTGCATCGTTCCGAACGCCGGCGCCGTCGCGGTGACGCGCAACTTGTGCGCCAAGAACGTGTTCCGCACATCGTTCTCGAACTGGCAGCCGGCCTACGGCATGGGTGCGGTCGTCGGCAAGCGCGGCATCAAGAAGGCCGCCTGGGTCACCTGGGACTACGCGGCCGGCGCGGAATCCGGCGAAGGGTTCAAGCAGGGTCTTGAAGCCAATGGCGGACAGGTCGTGCAGACGCTCACACTCAAGTTCCCGGAGACCAACTTCCAGCCACTGCTGGCGCAAATTCCGGGCCTCGGCGTTGATGTGGTCGGCGCATTCTTTGCGGGAGGCGGTGCCATCAATTTCGTCAAGGACTATGCGGCTGCCGGTCTCAAGGTGCCGCTGGTCGGCTCGGGCTTCCTCACCGAAGGCGTGCTGGCGCCGCAGGGTGCCGCCGCGGAGGGCGTCGAGACTGCGCTGCACTACGGCGACGGCCTGGAGAATCCAAAGAACAACACGTTCCGTCCAGCCTTCAAGGCAAAGGCCGGACGCGAGGCCGACGTTTACGCGGTCCAGGGATATGACGCAGCGCAACTGCTCGGGATCGGTCTCGAGGCCGTCAAGGGCAAGATCGATGACGAAGGCAACCTCTATAGGGCGATGCGTGAAGCCAAGATCGACAGCCCGCGCGGCCCGATCAGCTTCTCCAAGTCGCAGGAAGTGGTGCACAACATTTACGTGCGCAAGGCGACGGGCGGGCTGAACAAGGTGACCGGCGTCGCGGTGGAAAACCTCGCGGACCCGGGCACCGGCTGCAAGCTCTGAGCCGGCAACCGGTCGGCGGACGGCGAACACCGCCCGGCAGCGGGTTGCACACCATGGGGCCGGGGCCGTGTCTGTTTTCGTCGCGCAGTTACTCAACGGGTTGCAATACGGGCTGCTGCTGTTCCTGATCGCGAGCGGCCTTACGCTCATCTTCGGCGTGCTGCGGGTCATCAACCTGGCCCACGGCAGCCTGTTCATGATGGGCGCGTATGCGGCGTTCCTCGTCGTGCGGACCACCGGATCGCTCTGGCTGGCGCTGCCGGTCGCGATTGCGGCCGGCGTTGCGCTGGGCCTTCTGCTGGAGCGTTTCCTGTTCCGCTATTTTTACAACCGCGAGCATCTCGATCAGGTCCTTTTGACCTTCGCGCTGATCCTGCTGTTCGAAGAATCTCGATCCCTGCTGGTCGGCAACGATTTTCACTCCGTGCCGGTGCCGGCGGCGCTGAATTTCTCCGTTCCCGTCACCGACGCCTTCAGCTATGCGGCGTACCGGTTCGTCGTCATCGGCGTGTGCCTCTGTCTTGCCGCCGCCCTGTTCTTCTGGGTCGAGCGCACAAAAATGGGCGCGATCATTCGTGCCGCCGCCGAGAAGCCCGAGATGGTCGAAGTGCTCGGCATCGATGCGGGTCGCGTGCATCTGACGGTGTTCGCGGTTGGAACCGCCCTCGCCATGGCGGCCGGAGCGCTCGCAGCGCCCCTCACCTCGGTCTATCCGAACATGGGCGACAGCCTGCTTATCATCTCGTTCGTCGTGGTCGTCATCGGCGGCCTCGGTTCGATTTCGGGCGCGTTCTGGGCGGCACTGCTGATCGGTCTCGTCGATACACTGGGCAAGGCCTACGGCCCGGCCTTCGCGTCGCGCGGCGGCGCGGGCGCCGTGATCGCGGCCGCAGCCTCGATGTCGGTCTACATCCTGATGGTCGTCGTGCTGCTCTACCGCCCGACCGGCCTGTTCGGGGGGCGTTCGTGATCGACACCCATCGCATGCTGCCGCAGTCCTGGCGCGGCTGGGCCGCGCTGGCGGTCGGGACGGCGATGCTCGCGGCCCTGCCCTTCGTCGCGACGCCGTACTATGTCGGCCTCATCACCACTGCGATGATCGGCGCGATGCTCGCGTTGGGCGTCCATCTTCTGGTCGGCGCGACCGGTCTCGTGAGCCTCGGCCATGGCGCGTTCTACGGTCTCGCGGCTTACGTCGTGTATCTCATTTCGCCGGAGGGTACGGCTCTGCCGATCTGGCAGACCCTGCCGGCTGCGATGGCGGTTGCCGGACTTGCCGCGCTCCTGATCGGCTCGCTCGCGCTGCGCACGCGCGGCTTCTTTTTCCTGATGGTGACTCTCGCCTTCGGCCAGATGATCTTTTTCGTCTTTCACGACACCAAGCTCGGCGGCGGGACCGATGGGGCCTACCTTGCGAAACCGCTGATTGCCGCGTTCGGGCTGGAGTTCAGTCCGGCGAGCTTGCCGCGGGCAAGGCGGGCATGGCCTGTCTATTACGTCGCCCTCGTGCAGCTGGTCGCGATCTACCTGGTTCTGGCATTTCTGCTGCGCTCGATGCTTGGCCGCGTCCTCGAAGGCATCAAGGTGAACGAGCCGCGCATGCAGGCGATGGGCTTCAACACGTATCGCTACAAGCTCGCGGCGTTTGCGATCGCCAGCATGATCGCGGGCGCCGCAGGGCACATGTGGAGTCTGCACACGGGCTTCGTGAATCCCGAACTGATCGGATGGCAGAAGTCGGCGGAGGCTCTGCTGATCATCCTGCTCGGCGGGATCGGCTCGCTTGCTGGCGCAATCGTCGGCGCGTTCGCGTTCTACGGGCTCGGCGAGGTCGCGCAAATGATCACCGAGCGCAAGCTGCTGGTCGAAGGCTTCGCCATCCTCGTGGTGGTGATCCTGCTGCGCGACGGGCTTATGGGCATCCGCCTGCCGCGATGGCGGCGCCGCGCGGCAGCGCCGGAGGCCCGGGTCCATGGCTGACGGACCCGCCGGCATCCTCTCGACCGAGGGCCTGTGCAAGGCGTTCGGCGGCCTGCGCGCCGTGCGCGACGTGAGCCTCACTTTGAACGCGCAGGAACTGCATGCCGTCATTGGGCCGAATGGGGCCGGCAAGACGACGTTCGTCAATCTTCTGACCGGCGAACTGGCACCGACAAGCGGCAGGCTTTACCTCGAAGGCCGCGACATCACCGGTACGCGCCCCTGGGAGATGCCGCGCCTTGGCGTCTCCCGCTCGTTCCAGCGCACCAACATTCTCAAGACGCTGTCCGTGCTCGAGAATGTGCGTCTCGCCGTACAGGCCGTGAAGCTGCCGGTGCGGGACATCCTGTCCGCTCCGCACACCAAGGCGTCCCTGGTCGAGGCGGCACGCCGTGCGCTCGACCGGGTCGGCCTTTCGGCGCATGAGAAGACAGTTTCCGGCGTGCTCAGTCACGGCGCCCAACGCCAGCTCGAGATCGCGATGGCGCTCGCGAGCGAGCCGAAGGCCCTGCTGCTCGACGAGCCGCTTGCCGGCATGGGACCCGAGGAAGGCGAGCGCATGGTCGTTCTGCTGCAGTCGCTCGCGCGCGAGCATGCAGTGCTGTTGATCGAGCACGACATGGACTTCGTCTTCAAGGTCGCGGATCGCATGACGGTGCTGGTCGAAGGGGCGGTCCTGACCACAGGCAAGCCATCGGAGGTGCGCGCGAACCGCGCCGTGCAGACGGCGTACCTCGGAAGCCCTGCATGAACGCCTCGATCGAGACGCCGCTGATCGAAGCGAAGGACCTGCACACCTTCTACGACGAGAGTCATATCCTGCGCGGCGTCTCGCTCACTCTCGCGCGCGGCGAAGCGCTCGGCCTGATGGGGCGCAACGGGATGGGCAAGACGACGCTTATCCGTACCATCATGGGACTGGTGCGCCCGCGCGCGGGCCGCGTCCTCATCGCTGGCGAGGACATGACGCATGCCCCCGCGTTCCGCGTCGCGCAGCGCGGCATTGCTTATGTGCCGGAAGGCCGCGGCATTTTCGCCTCGCTTTCGGTGCGCGAGAACCTGCAGATCGCCGAGCGCGCGGGCGTGGATGGGGCGCACGGATGGACGATGGCGCGTATCCTCGAACTGTTTCCGCGGCTCGGCGAGCGTCTCCACAATGGCGGCGACCAGTTGTCCGGCGGCGAGCAACAGATGCTCGCGATCGCGCGTGCACTGCTGACCAATCCGCGTGTCCTGATCCTCGACGAGGCCACCGAAGGCCTCGCGCCGCTCATTCGCGAGGAGATCTGGAAAACCGTCCGCCTCGTCCGGGAGACCGGTATCGCCACGCTGCTGGTCGACAAGAGCGTGTCCGAAGTCACCGCGGTGGCGAACCGGGTGATCATTCTGGTGAAGGGGCAGACTGTGTTCGAGGGAGAAGCCAGGGACCTGAAGTTCAACCAGGAGATCATGGAACAACACCTGGGCGTGTGATGTGTTGGGTCGGAGCGGGTGAAGCGGGCGAAAAGGCCGCGCCACACCTCCCGTCTTGAACCTGCTGGCGCACGTCGGTAAAACTATTTGAACGACAGGAAAAGAGGGCTACTTCCGCCGGTCAGGCCCCTCCCCTCACAGTCAAATCTCTTACAGGAGTGATCCATGCATCAAGCGTGGTTAGCTGAAATATGCCGGCCGGTACGATCCCTGTTTACCGCAATCGCAATCGTGGGAGGCTTTGCGGCCGGACCCGCGATGGCGGCCGATCCGATCAAGATCGGCCACGTCGCGGCGCTGTCGGGCGGCTCCGCTCAATCCGGCGAAGCGATCACCCGCGGCCTCAACATCGCGATCGACGAGATCAACGCCAAGGGCGGTCTGCTCGGCGGCCGCAAGCTCGAACTGGTGCAGCGCGACGATGAATCGACGCCGCCCAAAGGCCTGACCGCGGCGCGCGAGTTGGTCTTCAAGGAAAAGGTCGCGGTCATTTTCGGCGGGATCGACAGCCCTGTCGCGCTCGCGATGGTGCCGCTCCTCAACAAGGAGAAGGTCCCGCACGTGGCGGTCTGGGCTGCCGGCACTGGCATCACCCGCAATGGCGCCAACCCGAACTACATCTTCCGCGTCTCCGCGGTCGACGTGCTGGTCGACGTGAAACTGCTCGACTACGCCAAGACCAAATACGGGGCGAAAAAGGCCGGCCTGATCCTCGTCAACAATCCCTGGGGCGAGTCGAACGAGAAGGGCCTGATCGAAGCGGTGAAATCCATGCCGGGCATGGAGATCGCGGGTGTCGAGAAATTCGAGACCAACGATGTCGACATGGTGCCGCAGCTCACCCGGCTGAAGGACAAGGGCGCCGACGTCCTGATCCTCGTCGGCAATGCCGCACCCGGCGCGCAGGTCATGAAGGCGCGCGAGCGGCTTAGCTGGAAAGTCCCGGTGGTGTCGCACTGGGGCATCTCGGGCGGGCGTTTCCCGGAGTTGACCGGGCCGACCGCCGGCGAAGCGCATTTCGTGCAGACCTACAGCTTCTTCGGCAAGCAAAGCCCGGTGGGCGAGCGCGTGCTCGCCGCGCTCAAGGCAAAGTATCCGGCGATCAAGGGACCGGGCGATATCTTCGCGCCGATCGGAACCGCGAACGCCTATGACGCGATGCATCTCGTGGCGCTCGCCATCGAACAGGCGAAGTCGACCGACGGCGATGCGATCCGCACCGCGCTCGAAGACCTGAAGGCGAGCCATCAGGGCCTGATCAAGACCTACAACAAGCCGTTCGCGCCGGACAATCACGATGCGCTCGGCGCCGCCGACTACATCATGGTGCACTACGACGGCGACAACGTCGTGCCGGTCTACTAAGGCATCGGGCGGCGGCTTTCACGAGACCGCCGCCTTCGCATTGTCCCGGCGACCCAACCTGCATGCTTGCCTATGCGGCTCTCATTACCGGCGTCGGGCTCGGCAGCATGTACGGGCTTCTCGCGCTCGGCTTTCACGTTACCTACGCGGTCTCCAATACGGTGAACTTCGCACAGGGCAGCACCATGATGCTGGGTGCCGTCCTGTGCTTCACCTTCTGGGTCACGTTCGGCTGGCCGCTTGCGCTCGCCATTCCGGCGTCCCTGCTTCTCTGCGCTGTCTGGAGCGTCGTCGTCGAGCGCGTCGCGGTGCGGCCGTTCGTGCGCAGCGGCTCGAATTCCTGGCTGATGGCGACCGTCGCGCTCGGCATCGTGATCGAGAACGTCGTCCTGTTCACCTTCGGCAAGGACCCGCGCGGCATGCCGGCGGGCTTTCTCACCACCACCTACGTGCCGGTCGGCGGCATCAAGGTGCAGGCGCTGCAACTCATCATTCCGGTGATCGGCCTCATGCTGGCGGCCGGCATCCACCAGTTCTTCCAGCGTACGCGCTACGGCAAGGCGCTGCTCGCCGTCGTGCAGAACCGCGACGCCGCGCGCCTGATGGGGATCGACATCGAGCGGGTCGTGATGGCGGCGTTCGCGCTGTCGGGCTTCCTCGCTGGCGTTGCCGGCATTCTGGTCGCGCCGCTGTTCACGGTCTCCTCCACGATGGGGACGCTGTTTGGCATCAAGGCGTTCGCGGTCGCGATCCTTGGCGGCATCGGTAGCGCCTGGGGCGTCGTGGCGGCCGGGCTGATCTACGGCATCGTCGAGGCGCTGATCACCGCGATGCTCGGCTCGACCTACACCCAGATCGTCACCTTCGCGCTCGTCATCGTCGCGCTGGTGGTGCGGCCGAGCGGACTGTTCGGCCGCGCCGAG
>JAXDOA010000591.1:0-5723 GCA_034669125.1 Hyphomicrobiales bacterium | reverse complement strand
GGTTTGCCGACCGAGCCGACCGTTCCGTTGTCGTTGTAGGTCGTGATGCTCGAGCATTCGGTCATGCCGTAACATTCACGGATTTGCATTCCAAACCGCTCCTCGAACGGGCGCCAGATTTCGGTCGGACAACCGCCGCCCCACGCAATGCGCGCGCCATGCGTACGATCGAGTGCCGATGGCGGCTGCTTCAGCAGGATCTGCAAAATGCCACCGAGAAAGTGAATGTGACTCGCGCCATACGCGCGCACCTGTTGCCAAAAGCGGCTCGCCGAGAATTGCTCGACCAGCGCCAAGGTCACGTCGCGGATCAGCGGCAGCACGATCATCTGCGCGCCTCCGATGTGGTAAAGCGGCTCCCACATGAACATGACGTCGCCTGCACGCGCGCCGGAGACGAGCGCGACCGCTTCGCCCGACAAGCGCAGCATCCGGTGCGAGACAAGAACACCCTTCGGGCGGCCGGTCGTCCCGGATGTGTACATGACGGCGAACGGCTCGTCGGTCCCGGGCGCCGGCTCGCTCCAGGAAGCCTCGCAGCCACCACTCGCAATGGCCTTCACGGCGTCCGTGGTGAAGACCTTTACGCCGGAAAGATCTGCCCCACTCGCCTCGATTGTCGCCGTGAGCGCCGCTTCGGCAATGATCAGTTTCGGCGCCGAATGGCTGAAGATGTAGCCGAGATTCTCGCCGCGGCTTTGAACGTTGATCGGAATCCAGACGGCGCGCGCCTTGGCGATTGCAAACAGCAGCGCCAGCGCCACAGGACCATTGCGGATCATCAGCGCAACTGCGTCGCCGGGCACAAGCCCGATGCCGCGCACCCAGACGGCGAGCGTGGTTGCCATGCGGTCGAGTTCGCCGAAGGTCAACGGTGTGTCTTCGCGGCGTGCGAACACGCGGGACGGGCTTTCCCGCGCGCGGCGAACGAGCAGGGTCACGAATCCGTCGTCGGTATCGATCATGCTCACGTGAGATGCAGTCGCGCGCTAGGTTTGGCCGCGCGCCTTGCGCCGCGCCGCGCGCTCGGCAAAAAAGCGCCGCATCGTTTCTTGCGGCTCGCCCGACGCGTAGGCCTCGGCCTGGATTTTTCCGCCGTTGCGGAACGCCTCGTCGAACGCCTCCTGCGTCACCTGACGGAAACGCTGCTTATTCAGGCGAAAGGCCGTGACCGGCTTCGATGCCATCAGCTCGGCGACCTCGCGCGTCTTCGGCATGACGTCCTCGGGCCGCGCCACGAGGTAATTGATGAGGCCGATGGACGCGGCCTCCCCGGCCTCCATCATGCGTCCCGTCAGGGTGAGTTCCATCGTGCGGGCAAGACCAATCCGCGGCAACATCAGCATTGGGCCGGTAACGCTCGGGATGCCGGCATTGATCTCCGGCTGACCCATGCGCACACCAGCATGCCCGACGCGAACATCCGTGAGCATGACGGCCTGAAACGCCGAGCCGGCGGCGACGCCGTTGAGCGCCGCAAGGCACGGCTTATCGAGACCGCGGATCGCATTGTAGAAGTCCTGCCACGACTGGAACCAGTTGGCCCCTTCAGTGCCGGACTGGAATTTCTCCGTCTCCTCCAGATCCTGTCCGGCGCAGAACGCCCGCTCGCCCGCCCCCGTCATGATGACGGCCTTGACGGCCGAATCGCTGTTCCAGTCATTGAGCACGGCGGTGATCTCGGCGCGCATGGGCGTGTCCCAGGCGTTGAGCTTCCATGGCTTGTTGAGCGTGACCGTACCGATGCCGCCGGTAACCTCGGTCATGATGACCGCATTGCTCATGGTTGCTCCTGGCACACTTGCACCGGCATCTAGAAGGGTGGACTTTGCGGCTGTCAAATGCGCGATTGCACGACGCCGCATGTACGGCAAGCATGCCCGCGCCGTTGCCAACTCGCAATGAAGGGAAACATGAGCGGCAGAGTCGTACGTGCGGTTGTGCCGAGCGGTCCGCCCGTGCGCATTCTCGTCGACGGCATGGAAGTCACCGCATACACGGGCGAAAGCGTGCTGGTCGCCGTCCTCGCGGCGCGCAATGCGCTGCGCCAGCACGAATTCAGCGATGAGGTACGCGCCGGCTTTTGCCTGATGGGAGCCTGCCAGGATTGCTGGGTGTGGCTCGCCGACCACGCGCGTGTGCGCGCCTGCACGACGGTCGTTGCCGACGGCATGAGCATCTTGACCGGTTCACCACCGGGATTTGCGCGTGATTAGAGTCGCAATCGTCGGCGCCGGGCCAGCCGGCATTGCGGCAGCTGCCGTGCTCGCCGCGCATGGTGTTGCCGTAACGGTGATCGATGAGGGACGTGAGCCAGGCGGGCAAATCTATCGGCGCGCGCGTGCCGGCCTCGCGCTCGACATCGACACCCTGTTTGGCGCCGAGGTGTGGAGCTATCGGAAGTTCCATGCGGCGTTCGATCGCTTGCGCGACCGCATTGATTACCGGGCGCAGACCCTCGCTTGGGCCGTTGGCGACAAACAGCTTCATACCGTACGCGCGGGCGCCGCTGATGCGGTCGATTTTGACGCGCTCATTCTGGCGACCGGGGCGACCGATCGGGTGATGCCCATAGCCGGATGGACACTGCCGGGTGTGTTCACGCTCGGCGGCGCACAGGTGCTGCTCAAGGAGCATGGCTGCCTGATTGGCCGGCGGATCGTCTTCTGCGGCAGTTCTCCCCTCCTCTATCTCGCCGCCAAGCAATATGGCGCCATGGGGGCCACGATCGGGGCCATTCTCGACACGACGCCGTTCGCCGCGAAGGTGGGCGCAGCGGTGGATCTCTTGGCGGCACCGAATACGCTTGCACGCGGGTTCGGCTACATGCGCGCGCTGCGGGGTGAGCGCGTGCCCATTCACCATGGCGTCACGCTGTCCGCGTTCGAGGGCGCGAGCGGCGTGGAAAGGGTGCGCTTTCGCGATCGTAGTGGCCGCGAACACGTCATTGGGTGTGACGGCGTGGCGTTCGGTTTCGGCCTCAAGCCCGAAACGCAACTCGCCGAACTTGCGGGCGTGGAGCTTCGCTACGACGCGGTTTTCCGCCAATGGTTGCCGGCCGCCGATGCGGATGGACGATGCGGCGGCAATGTCTACGTGGCGGGAGATGGTGCGACGGTCGGCGGCGCGGAAGCCGCCGCGCTCACCGGCGAGCTTGCCGCCTGCGCGGTGCTCGAAGACGCCGGAATCGCGTCCACGAATGTTGACCCTCGCCGATTGCGGCGGCGCGTGGCGCGCCTGCGCCGGTTTCAGCGCGGCCTGTCCCGAGCCTTCGCGTGGCCCGCGGCCACCGTCTCCGCGCTTGACGACAACGTGACGGTCTGTCGATGCGAAGGCATTGCGGCGGGTGAATTGCGCGCCGCGATCCGGTCAGAGTTCGGCCCGACCGAGGTTAATCGCCTCAAGGCCATCACCCGCTGCGGCATGGGGCGGTGCCAAGGTCGCTTCTGCGGTCTTGCTGCCGCGGAGTTGACGGCGCAGATGCTCGACGTGCCGCTCGAAACGGTCGGCCGGCTGCGCGCGCAGCCTCCGGTCAAGCCGATCCCGCTCGCGGTCAGTCTTGCGCGAAACGCTCCGGCCGCAGCGCGCGATGAAACCAGTGCACCAGCGTGACCATGTCGAACACCGGCACGCCCAGGCGCCGGTTGAGCTCGTGCGAATAGGGCGTGATGTTGGTGCATTCGCACACGATCGCGCCGATCGAGGGATCGGCCGCGACCATGCGTCCGGCGACGCCGATCACTTCGTCTCTGAGCACCTCGAACGGCACCGAGTCATCGCCCTCGCGGATCGAGCGCTGAAACTCCGACGCGGGCGGCATACCCACCACCGGCGTTTGCGGATCGATGCCGACAGCCGCCAGATGATGAAAAGTCAGCGCCTCGGCCGAGAACGTGAGGATCGCGGGGCGCTTTCCCTTCGGCAGCATGCGCGCGACCATCGGCACCTGCAGCAGCGCACTGGTCGCGACCGGCACGCTGCAATGCGCCGCGAGCTCTTGCTGGTAGAGCGCGAGGAAGCCGCACGTCGTGGTAATTCCATCGACGCCTTCGGCGATCAGCTCATCTGCGGCGTCGGCAAAGCGCTGAAACAGATCGCGGTTGTTGAGTGTGTCTACGACCTTGTTCGGCACTGCGCCGCGCACGATCTTGTACTGCACGGGAAACGGCCAGGTTTGCGCGTTGCCGATGTCGCCGTTGAAGCGCTGGAATTTGGTGTCGAGCATCAGGATGCCCAGCGGCACACCGTAGTAGGAGCGCTTGCGCGCGCCATTGCTGGTCTTGGTCATGAGAGCGAGGCCTGCGTTCCGGACGAGCCCATCGCGGCCGACGCAAGCGCTGCATCGAACTCGCCGACAAGGCGCTCCTGATCGGGTCGCACCCCGCCGGCAAAGCGGTCGATCGCGAAAGCCTCGATTGGAATTCGGGCCGCGCCCTCGTCGATCATTTCGGCCAGCGTGTAACCGACACCGGGACTGAGTTGAAAGCCGTGGCCGCAGAATCCGAAGGCGTGAAGCAGATTTTTCGTGGTGCGGCTCCAGCTCATCACGGGGAGCATGTCGGGCAGATAGCCTTCGATCCCCGACCACACCCGGATGACTTGCGCGGAGGCGAGCATCGGCACCACGCGCGCCATGTGCTCCAAACCGAGCAGAACCTTGGCCGGCGGCACGGGCGCACGGTTTTGGATCCGGTCCGCCGGGCCGCGCGGATAGAAGCCGACAATCACGTTGCCGCGCTCGACTTGCCGGATGATGACCGCGCCACCGGCATCCTGGAGCGCCGATTTGATGAAGTACGGCAACGGCTCGGTGACGAAATTCGGCGGTGCCGCCGGGAACATGGGCGTGGTCTCGCCGAACTGCTCCGCGATCTCGTTGCCCCACGCACCCGACGCGTTGAGGACAATCGGCGCTTCGAAGATAAGGTCGCCGTCGGTCACGATACGAAACCGTTCGCCGGCGGGCTCAAGCGCAACACCGCGGGTATTCGGAAAAATGTCCGCGCCAAGTGCGCGTGCCGCGCGCGCGACGGCAGGCGTTACAAGGCGGGGATTGGCGGTGCCATCGCGCTTCGACCATGTTGCGCCGCAGACGTCCGGGCCGAGATACGGAAATCGCCGCCGCACTTCGTTCGCGCCGAGCAGTTCGACGTCCAGCCCGCCCGCCGTCCCTTCCTTCTGGTAGCGTTCGAGCCGCGTCAGTTCCTTCGCATCGAGCGCGATATAGGAGTGACCGCACGGCGTGAATTCGCAGCGCTCGCCGATCAGGTCTTCGATCCGCTCCCACTGCTCCATCGCGCGCAGCGCCAGTGGAAATTCGGTCGGATGACGGCCTTCCAGCCGGACGTTGCCGAAATTGACGCCGCTCGCCTGACTGCCGACCGCGCCCTTTTCAATGACCGCAACGGAATGGCCGCGCTTGCGCAGGAAATACGCCGTCCAGGTGCCGACGAGGCCGCCGCCGATAATCGCAACATCAGTGTGGATCGTGCGCATGACGCTGTCTACCATCCGGGCGGCGAAACCTGAAATTCATCGGCGGGGGATCGTGACGGACATTCGCGCTGACATATTGATCTTCGGGACCGGCAACTTTGCCGGGCGGATCGCGATGGATCTGGCCGCGACTGCGCCGGAAGGCGTGCGCGTGACACTCGCGGGGCGCAACCTCGAGCGCCTCAAGTGGCTCCAGACCGCAGGCAATGCACGCGCCGCAATGTTTG
>JAXDOA010000590.1:0-4579 GCA_034669125.1 Hyphomicrobiales bacterium | reverse complement strand
GCGCCCAAGCAGCTCGGGCGAGAGCGCGTCGAGGTCCGGCAGGAAGCCGGTCGCCGCCGTCGCGTCGAGATAGACCGGCTCGCAATCGGCCGCGATCGCGCCGGCCGAGTAGGGCGCGTAGAAGGGGTTCGGCACCAGAATGGCCGGCTTGGCCGGGCGCGGGCCGACGAATCGTTTTGCCGCAATCGCCGAGAGGAACAGGCCCTCGCGCGAGCCCGCGAGAACCAGGATTTCGCTCATCGGGTCGATCGGGCGCGGGAGCCGGTAGCGTCGGCCGAGCCATCCGGCGACCGCCTGGCGGAAACCGTCGGTGCCGGCATTGCCCGGATAGCGGCCGAAGGCGGCCGTCTGCTTCGCCAGCACCGGCGCGACGAACGACGGTACCGGGTGCTGCGGCTCCCCGACCGAGATGTTGATCACGGGCATGCCGGGCGGGGTGTCGCCCAGCAATTCGGTGAGCCGGACGAACGGCGAGCGTGCGTCAGGGACCCGAGCGGAGAGTGCGCGTTCGGTTACGTTCATGAGCCGGTACATGGCGGGAACGCCCCGCCGGACTAGGGTTCTGACACCATAGAAGGGGCTAGGTTAAGACGCGATTAACCATCGGAGTTTGGCTCGGAGGGTTTCCTCAGTCTTCCTGGCCGGTCCAAGGCCGCCGTGCGCCGTGACGGATATGGATGATCGACACCACGTCCCCGCTGACACGATAGTAGACGATATAGGGAAACCGGCCGAGCCAGAGGGCGTGGACACCAAGATCCTTGATTACGCGGGCGCGCCGGGGCGAGTGGCTTAGACTCGCGATCTTCCCCTTGATGAAGGCCTTGACCTTGCGGCGGCGCCCGAGTCCTGCTGGCTGATGTAATCGAAGATCGCCTCGCGGTCGGCGAAGGCGCGCTTCGTGTAGCGAACCCTCATATCCCGTGGCGTTTGTCCGCCGCGGCGATGACTTCGTCCGGCACGTACTCACCACGCTCGGCCTCGGCAAGTCCCTCAAGGATGGCGGCACGTGTCGCGTGGTCCAACGGGTAGGCCGAGGCATCGCCTTCGCTCATCGAAAGGATCGCAAGCGCGAGCGCGTCCTGCTCTTCGGCGGGCAAGGTAAGGGCTTTGGCGATGGCCTGTTCGAGTAACTTGATCATGACGAAGCATACCATGGCGGAACACGGCTTTCATCCTTTCGTCGCCATAGGAATGCAGCGATAAAAAGTGAGAGGCCTCGGGGTGAGCCGAGGCCTCTCGACGGAGGGGGCGGTGCCGGGTCTCCACCCCAACCGTGTGGGTGGCGCCGTGCGGTTTCCCGCGCGGCGGTATTGCTCACATGTTGTAGGCGCGCTCGCCGTGGTCGGTGAGATCGAGGCCTTCGCGCTCGCTGTCGGTGGTGGCGCGCAGGCCGATGATCACGTCGATCACCTTGAGGATGATCAGCGTGCCCAAACCGGACCACACCAGGGTCATGCCGACCGCCTTGCACTGTGCGATCACCCGCGTGGAGAACACGTACTCGGCGATCTTGCCGGTCTCGTAGTCCAGGATGCCGGTGCCGCCGAGCGCGGGATTGACCAGGATGCCGGTCAGGATCGCGCCGATGATGCCGCCGACGCAGTGCACGCCGAACACGTCGAGCGCGTCGTCGAAGCCGAACGCGTTCTTCACCGCCGAGCAGAAGATGTAGCAGACCACGCCGGCGATGATGCCGAGCACGATCGCGCCCATCGGTCCGGCGTAGCCGGAGGCCGGCGTGACGGCGACAAGGCCCGCGACCGCGCCGGTGACCGCACCGAGGAGCGAGGGTTTGCCCTTGGCCATCCACTCGACCACCATCCAGGCGAGCGCGGCGCCGGCGGTTGCGACGAACGAGTTGGTCATGGCGAGCACGGCGCCGCCGGAGGCTTCGAGGTTGGAGCCGGCGTTGAAGCCGAACCAGCCCACCCACAGCAGCGCGCCGCCGATCATGTTCAGCACCAGCGAGTGGGGAGGCATCAGCTCCTTGCCGAAGCCGATGCGCTTGCCGAGCAGCAGCGCGCCGACGAGGCCCGCGATGCCGGCGTTGATGTGCACCACGGTGCCGCCCGCGAAGTCGATCGCGCCCCACTGGAAGATCAGGCCGGCGTCGGCGTTGACCTCGTCGAGCTTGGCCTGTGCGGCGGTCTTGGCGGCGCCGTCAGCCGCGGCCGCGAGTGCCTTGGCGGCGGCGTCGATCGCGTCGGGGCCGGCCCAGTACCAGACCATGTGGGCGATCGGGCAGTACACGATGATCAGCCACAGCGGCAGGAACAGCGCCATGGCGGAGAACTTCATGCGCTCCACCAGTGCGCCGACGATCAGCGCGGGCGTGATCGCCGCGAAGGTCATCTGGAAGCAGACGTAGACGAGCTCCGGGATGTTCGCCCCGACCGTGAAGGTCGCGGCCTTGGAGTCCGGCGTGACGCCCGCGAGGAAGGCCTTCGACAAGCCGCCGATGAAGGGCGTCGAGCCGCCGGTGAAGGCCAGCGAGTACCCGAACAGGGCCCACAGGATGGTCACGATGCAGACCGAGTAGAACACCCACATCAGCACCGAGAGGGTGTTTTTGGTGCGCACGAGGCCGCCGTAGAACAGCGCGAGGCCCGGAATGGTCATCAGCAGCACGAACACCGTGGCCGAGAGCATCCAGGCGGTGTCGCCCTTGTTCACGGTCGGCTCTGCGGCTGCGGCCGCGGCGGGTGCCGCGGGCGCTGCCGGTGCCGCCATTTCGGCGAACGCCACGTCGAAGGCGATGAAGCTCAGGCAGAGGGCAAACAATAAGCCGGCAGCAATTCCCGCAAGCCCCAGGCGGGATGGCATCTTGAACGTCATGGTGGAAACTCCTGTGCGTGATCGGTTGAGGCGCGCGTCGGCTTTTTTGCGCATGTCCTGGCCGGAAAACCGGTGTCCACTTTTCCGGGACATGCTTAGAGCGCCGCGACGTCGGCTTCGCCGGTGCGGATGCGCACGGCGTGGTCGAGCGGGATGACGAAGATTTTGCCGTCGCCGATCTGGCCGGTTTTCGCGGCCGTGGTGATGGCTTCGACGACCTTCTCGACCTGGCCGGTATCGACGGCCACCTCGATCTTCACCTTGGGCAAGAAGTTCACCGCGTATTCCGTGCCCCGGTAGATCTCGGTGTGGCCCTTCTGGCGCCCGTACCCCTTGACCTCCGTGACCGTCAGCCCGTGCACGCCGACCGCGGTCAACGCGTCGCGCACCTCGTCCAGCTTGAACGGCTTGATCACCGCCATAACGATTTTCATGGGTTCTATCCCCTGAGGCCCGCCTCGACTGACCCCAGCAAAGGGCGGGCTCGATGAACACAAAGCCGCACGACGCCAACTCGCCGCGCGGTCGCAGGGGGTGACTAATCAAGCCGCGTGCCAAGCTGGGCTTGTCACATAAATCATTGATTCAAATGATGTTTTGGCGGCGCACCCAGAAAGGTGGACACCACCTCCGGGTGCGCCGCACATTCGTGCGTCAAAGCTGCATGAATCTTAGGCAGCCGTTCGGACCGCCTGACCTTAGGGCGGGCGCCGCCCGCCGGCGGTATTCTAGGAGTGGATCGACTCGCCGTGCAGGGTCACGTCGAGGCCCATCTGCTCGGCCTCCGGTGTGACGCGCAGGGGCGTAACGAGGTCGACGAGTTTGAGGATCACGAAGGTGCCGACGCCGGACCAGATGACGGTCACGGCCGCGCCGATCAGTTGCGTCACCACCTGCCCGGGGTTGCCGTCGATCAAGCCGGGCAGGCCGTTCGGAGTGCTGGCGTCGATGGAAATGGCGGCGGTTGCGAAGACGCCGACCGAGATGGTGCCGAGGATGCCGCCAACGCCATGGACGCCGAACACGTCGAGCGAGTCGTCATAGCCAAGCCAGAGCTTGAGCTTGGTGCAGGCCCAGTAGCAGGCGGCGCCGGCCATGATGCCGATCACGATGCCGTGCCAGGGCAGCACGAAGCCGGACGCGGGCGTGATGGTGCCGAGACCTGCGATCGCGCCGGAGATGAAGCCGAGCACCGACGGCTTGCCACGGTTTCCCCATTCGAGCGCCATCCAGGTGAGCGCACCCGCGCTTGCCGCAAGATGCGTCGCGACGATCGCCATCGAGGCGCGCGAACCGGAACCGAGTGCCGAGCCGCCGTTGAAGCCGAACCAGCCGACCCACAAAAGGCCGGTGCCGATCACCGCCATCGAGAGATCGTAAGGCGCGAGATTTTCCGTGCCGTAACCGCGCCGCTTGCCGAGCACGATCGCCGCAACAAGCCCCGCGACGCCGGCATTGATGTGCACCACGGTGCCGCCGGCGAAATCGAGCACGCCGTAGGTCTGCAGGAAGCCGCCGCCCCACACCCAGTGCGCGAGCGGCACGTAAACGATCAGCAGCCACAGCACGGCGAACAGCACGAAGGCCGAGAAGCGCATGCGGTCCGCGACCGCGCCCGCGACGAGCGCGACCGTGATGATCGCGAACGTCATCTGGTACATCACGTACAGGCTCTCCGGGATCGTCCTGGCGAGCGGGCTCACGCTATCCATGCCGATGCCCTGCAGGAACGCGCGCTCGA
>JAXDOA010000589.1:0-3510 GCA_034669125.1 Hyphomicrobiales bacterium | reverse complement strand
CCGCCATGGGCGTCGAGATCGGCGGGCGCGGCTTCGAGCAGATGCGACGCGGCGATCAGCACTTTCTCACGCACTGCCTGCGCCGCCAGCGTGCCGGCGCCGCCGGCCAGCACGGTCGAGCGGCTCGCATAGGTGCCGGTGCCGCCCGGCACCGCCGCGCTGTCGCCCTGCACGATGCGGACATCCTCGAAGCGGCACCCAAGATGCTCGGCGACGACCTGCGCCAACGTCGTCTCCAGCCCCTGCCCGTGCGCCGCGATGCCGAACGAGGCCGTGACCGCGCCCGTCGCGTCGATGCGGATGGTCGCGGTCTCGGTGCCGGTGTTGATCGGCATGCCGGGCGCGACCGAGATGCGCGATCCGATGCCGGTCAGTTCCGCGTACGACGCGATGCCGATGCCGAACCATTTGCCGGCCGCGCGCGCTTCTGCCTGCTTCACGCGCAACGCGTCGTAGCCGATCGCGTTCGACGCCGCGTCGAGACATTCGATGAAACCGGAGCGATCCCACACGATGCCGCTGGCGACCTTGTAGGGAAATTCCTCCGCGCGCACCAGATTGCGCAGGCGCAGTTCCTTCGGATCGAGCTTGAGTTTCGCCGCCGCCATGTCGACGAGCCGTTCCATGACAAACGTGGAGATCGGCCGTCCGACGCCGCGATAGGGGCCGGTCGGCGCTTTCGCGGTCGCGACCGCTTGCACGCGCCCGCGATAGGCCTCGACACGATACGGCCCGGGCAGGAAGCTCACGACCTGCACCGGCTCCAGCGCCGCGGTCCATGGATAGATCGAGTAGGCGCCGACATCGCCGATCGCATCCGCACGCAACGACAGCATGCGGCCTTGCGCATCGAGGCCGAGCTCGGCGTCGACGATCTCGTCGAAGCCCTGACTGGTGGCGGCAAGGTCCTCCATCCGGTCGCTCGTCCATTTCACGGCGCGGCCGAGCGCGCGCGCTGCCGCACAGACGAAAATCTCCTCCGGATAGAGCGAGCCTTTGCCGCCGAAGCCACCGCCGACATCCGGCGCAACCACGCGCAGCCGGGTGCCCGGCAGATCGAGCGCCTCGGACAGCGCATCGCGCACGATGCCGGGGATTTGTGTCGCGCTATAGAGAGTGAGCGCGTCGCGCCCCGCGTCATACTCTGCGAGGCACGCACGGGGCTCGATCGCGACCGCGGTCTTGCGCCCCATGCGGAAGCGACCGGAAACGCGCACCGGCGCCACAGCAAGCGCGGCATCGACATCGCCGCGCTTGAACTCGCGCGCAACCAGCACATTGGTCTTCGCTTCTTCATGTAGCAGCGGCGCGTCCGCTTTCACGGCCTCGGCCGGATCGGCCGCATGGGCCAGCGGCTCGAACACGATCTCGACCAGTTCGGCCGCGTCCTCGGCGAGATAGCGGTTCTCGGCGATGACGCCGACGATCGGCTCGCCGACATAGCGCACCTTGTCGCGCGCGAGCGCCAGGATCGGGGTTGCGTAATAGCCCTTCATGCGCGAGGCCGCGACCAGCGGCTTCACGCTGAGATCGTCCGCGGTGAATATCGCGATCACGCCCGGCGCCGCCCGCGCCGCGGCGCAACCGATCGACACGATGCGCGCATGCGCATGCTCGCTCCGGCGGAACGCGACATGCAGCGCGTTCGGCGTCTGGCGATCATCAACGAAGCTCCCGCGCCCGGTGAGCAGGCGCGGGTCCTCAGTGCGCTTTACCCGCGCGCCGATGATCTTCGGCCTCGCGTGGACCACGTCACTCATAGGCGTCGGCGCCCTTGCGCAGCGTTTGCCACTGCGCGTCGTCGTGCCCGCAGATCACGGTCGCGCCGCGCGCTTCGATGCGGCGGACCTCGTCCCATGATTTCAGCAGCGCGTCGGCATTCCAGGTGTTGCGCGGCAGCACGCCGGTGTCGAGCGACGAGCGCAGGCTCACGGTGTCGGAGGCGAGCAGGAACTGTCCGTCGCGTTCGAGCGCGACCAGCGCGCCCATCGACCCTTGCGTATGGCCGGGCAGCGAGACGAGAACGATGCGGCCATCGCCAAAAACGTCGCGCTGGGCGAGGATCAGGTCGAGCGGCTGGCCAGTCTCCCATTCGTGCTCAAGAAATCCCATCGCGACCGCGTCCGCCGCGCGCGCCGCCGTCACCTCGCGCGCGTGCACCATCACGGTCGCGCGCTTGAAGAAGACATTGCAGCCGCAATGATCCGGATGCAGGTGCGAGCACACCACGACGTCGATGTCGTCCGGCGCAACGCCGATGGCGTTGAGACCGGTCAGCACGTCGTCGCCCTTCGGCATGATCGGCGTCATGATCTTGGCGAGCCCGCCCCAGCGCGCGGCCGC
The DNA here is from genome assembly GCA_034669125.1 of Hyphomicrobiales bacterium. Taxonomy (GTDB): domain Bacteria; phylum Pseudomonadota; class Alphaproteobacteria; order Rhizobiales; family Xanthobacteraceae; genus PALSA-894. The sequence goes on along the minus strand of JAXDOA010000589.1, from coordinate 1,167 downwards.
ATCGTCGACAACGGAAGGATGGCAGCCGGTGTCGAACAGCACGTTTCCCTGCGCGTGACGCAGCAGCGCGGAGATCACCGGCAGCTCGATCGTCTCGCTGCGCTCCGCGCTCGGAATGTAGGTGCTTTTCCGCATCCGCACGCGCCCGCCGGAGAGAAAGTGCATCTTCATCGCGCATCCCTTGCGGCGCGCACCGCCGCGACGACGTGCTCGTAACCGGTGCAGCGGCAGAGATTGCCCGAGAGCCCTTCGCGGATCTGCTCATCGGTCGCGAGCGGATATTTGCGCAACAGGTCGGTCGCGGTCATCAGCATGCCGGGCGTGCAGAAGCCGCATTGCAGCGCGTGATGTTCGCGGAACGCCTCTTGCAGCGGGCTGAGATTGTTCAGCGTACCAAGGCTTTCCACGGTTTCGATTGTTGCGCCGTCGAGCTGCACGGCAAACAGCAGGCAGGCGCGCATGCTGTCGCCGTCGACCAGCACCGTGCAGGCCCCGCACACACCGTGCTCGCAGCCGACATGCGTGCCGGTCAGCCCCAGAGTACCGCGCAGGAAATCGGCGAGCAGCAGGCGCGGCTCGACGGCGCGTTCATACGCGGCGCCGTTCACGGTCAATTTGATCGTGTGCGTCATGCGCGTTTCCACGCGGCGCCGAGCGCTTTGCCGGTGAGCACGCCGACGAGGTGGCGGCGATAGCCGGACGACGCATGCAGATCGGTCTCCGGATTCACGCAAGCGCGTGCGGCGTCGCACACGGCATCGAGCAGTTTCGGTTCCAGCGCCTGGCCTTTCATTAACGCTTCGGCCTCAGTAGCGCGCACCGCGCGCTCGTCCGCCCCCGCGATCGCGATGCGTGCCTCTGCGATCGCTCCACCCACCACGATGAGCGTCACGCCAACCGCCGCGAGCGCGAAGTCGCCATGGCGGCGAGAGACCTCCTCGAAGCCCCATCCGGTGTTTGGCGGTTTTTTGGGAAACATTACCTCGGTTACGAGTTCGTCGGGCTCCAGCGCCACGCTCAACGCACCGAGAAAGAAATCGCGCGCCGTAACCGTGCGCCTGCCCTTCGGCGACTCGATCCCAAACACCGCATCCAGCAGCAGCGCCATCATCGGCAGTTCGGCCGCCGGATCGGCATGCGTCAGGCTGCCGCCGATGGTGCCGCGGT
>JAXDOA010000588.1:0-2962 GCA_034669125.1 Hyphomicrobiales bacterium | reverse complement strand
CTTGGCTTTGAAGTCGTGCCAATCCGAACTAAGTTTCATCGTGGCGATGACGGCGCCAAGGTGCTCCCGCAATTTCGGATAGCCAATATTGTCGGTACTGGTCCCTTTCGATCCGCACTGGTCCCTTTTGAAAATGGGAGTGGCCCCTTTCAACTTCCCGCCGTAATCCGGGATCATCCTAACTCTGGGCTGGATAATGACTCTTGAGAGGAGTTGACGAATGGCAAAGGGTGACACCGCTCAGCGTGAACACGAAAAGGGGCAAAAAGCTGCAAATGAAGGCGAGCCCCGGAGTAGGGGTTGGGAGTCGCTTCGGAGCGACACCGCCAACAAAAGCTTCAAAGAAGGCCATGACTCTGTGACCCAGAAAGACAAGTAGCGGCTGCCGACCAAAGGGAGGCCGCCCTAGTTGGCGGCCTCGTCTTTTCCCACCCAATCCCGGCTGTTCCCGTCAATTGCCGGCTAGGTGCATTTGCTACCTAATGCCGGAAATTCACGCTTGCGCAGGAACGAATGGAGCAAGGGTTATGCCGCCAAGTGCTTTTCGATCTCGTGTACCGGCATCCTGACGTAATCCTTGTCTATTTCCGCCCGCACCGCGTTGCGTACGCTGGCGGAATAGTGCTGACGCAGCACGCCCAACGCGCGCGGCGGAGCCACAACGATCAATGATTTCGTCTCTCCCGCCGTCACGGCGGCATCGAGCCGTTTGGCCAGATCGGCAAGAAAGCGCTGCTCGGCCTGATCGTGCCAGTCGGTCTGCTTGACCGCGCTGCGCCTGCCGTCGGCCGAACTGATCGAGCGCCCCGGCGCGTCGGTGCCCTGCTCGCTGGTTTTGGCGTCGGCGTGCTCGTGCGTCTCCTTGGTCTTCAAATTCGGCGCCATGGCATCGCCGGCATTTTCCAGAATCAGTGCCTTGGCGCCATCGCACACCACGACCCAGTCGCCGGAATGGATTTTCAAATTGAACATCAGGACCTCCAAGGGCGCCAAATTGCGCCTTGCCCCGAACGGGGGCATTGACCTTGGTCAACGCGCGGAGGGGAGATTCAGTTGCTGCCGTCGAGCAGGCGTCTCGCAATCAACTTTTTGCGTTTGTCATCGCCGGTCAGCCGGTTCAATTCGACCCATCAAGGAGTCGGCGGGCGATGACCTGCGCCTGGATCTCCGCCGCGCCCTCGAAAATCGAGAGAATGCGCGCATCGCATAGAACCCGCGACACCGGGTATTCCAGCGCGAACCCGTTGCCGCCGTGGATCTGCACCGCGTTGTCGGCCGCCGCCCACGCGACGCGCGCCGCGAGCAGCTTCGCCATCCCGGCCTCCAGGTCGCACCGCCTGCCTGAATCCTTCTGCCGCGCGGCGAAATAGGTGATCTGCCGCGCAATCATCACCTCGACCGCCATCATGGCGACCTTGTCGGCGACGCGCGGGAACGCCATCAGCTTCTGGCCGAACTGCACGCGCTCCTCGGCGTAGCGGCGCGCAAGCTCGAGCGCCGCCTGCGCGACGCCGACGGCGCGCGCGGCGGTCTGGATGCGCGCGGACTCGAAGGTCTGCATCAGTTGCTTGAAACCCTGCCCCTCGGTGCCGCCGAGCAGGTTCTCGGCCTTCACCTCGAAACCGTCGAACGCGATCTCGAATTCCTTCATGCCGCGATAGCCGAGCACTTCGATCTCGCCGCCCGACATGCCGTGCGCCGGAAATGGATCTTCGTCGGTGCCGCGCGGCTTTTCGGCGAGCAACATCGACAGCCCGCGATAGCCCGGCTCCTTCGGATCGGTGCGCACCAGCAAGGTCATCAGGTCGGCGCGAACCGGGTGCGTGATCCAGGTCTTGTTGCCGGAGACCTTGTAGACGTCGCCTTGGCGCACGGCGCGCGTCTTGAGCGAGGCGAGGTCGGAACCGGTGTTCGGCTCGGTGAACACGGCGGTGGGCAGCACCTCGCCGGACGCGAGCTTCGGCAGCCATTTCGTTTTCTGCTCGTCGGTGCCGCCGCCGAGGATCAGCTCCGCGGCGATCTCGGAGCGTGTGCCGAGCGAGCCGACGCCGATATAGCCGCGCGAGAGCTCCTCCGAGACGACGCACATCGACTCCTTGCCGAGCCCCAGGCCGCCGAACTCTTCCGGGATGGTCAGCCCGAACACGCCGAGCTCGGCCATATGCGCGATGACGTCCATCGGGATGTAGCTGTTGGTCAGATGCCAGCCGTGCGCATGCGGCACCACCTCGCTCTCGGCAAACTTGCGCATCTCCTCGCGGATCGCCTCGTAGGTGTCTTCGAGGCCGCAGTCGCCGACGGTAGCGCCATGATGCTCGCGCATCAGCGCGACGAGCCGCGCGCGGTTTTCCGCCGTGTTGCCGCTTGCGATCAGCTCCTCGACCGCGGGCGTCACGCGCGTGGCGACCTGATCGAGCGCAAGACCGAGATCGCCGGGACGCACGATCTCGCCCTGGCTCATCGGAATGCCGCCGAGCATCTGGGCGAGGTATTCGCCGAGCCCGACCCGCACCACCAGCTCTTCGAGTTCGCCGAAGCGCCCGGCCGCGCTCATGCGCTCCGTGTAGGCGGCAAGCTGGCGCAGCGCTTCCGTGTAGGTGGCAAACCACGCGAGCCCGTGCGCGGCGCGCTGCTCCCGGTCGAGCAGGTTGGCGGCGATGCGGCCGTCCGCCGTCACCCGGGCGCCGACCGCGCGGGTCGCGTCGGCGAGCAGCGCGTCCATGGCGGTTACGGCCTCATGGGCAAGGCCGATCAGGCCGGCGCCGGTGTCAGAACGGGCGGCAGCGAGCGGCATTGTAAGACCTCCGGCCGGCTCCGCCGGCTTTCATCCTATGGCTAGTGTCCCGATTCCGAAGTTCGCCACAACGTGCGGCAGGCTCCATGCGAACTTCGGAATCGAAAGGACACTAGCAACCTATTGATCTAGTGTGGCTTTGGTTCAGAAGTCCGCATTGCGGACTCG
>JAXDOA010000587.1:0-10564 GCA_034669125.1 Hyphomicrobiales bacterium | reverse complement strand
GCTTCGGCCAGCAAGGACCGGGTCGGCGGCGAGCAGAAGCGCTTCGTGCGCTTCGACGGCGAGCACATGGTGCTGACGCAGAAGCCGCGGCTGTGGCAGGGCGTCATGCAGCACCGCGAACTCATCTGGGAACGCGTCGCGGACGCACCGGCGAATTAGAGGGTCGTATGCAAAACTCCGAAAAAATCTGGCGGCTGGTCGACGCACACAAGGACGATTATGAGGCGCTGTCCGATCGCGTGTGGGGCATGCCCGAGCTTTGCTATGGCGAATTCCGCTCGGTCGCCGAGCACAAAGCCATGCTGGAGCAGGAAGGTTTCCGCATCACCGAGAACGTCGCGGGCATTCCGACCGCCGTGATGGGCGAGGCCGGCGATGGCGGACCGGTGATCGCGATCCTCGGCGAATACGATGCGCTGCCGGGTCTGTCGCAGGTCGCGGGCATCGCGGAACCGAAGGAAGTCGAGCGTGGCGGCAACGGGCACGCCTGCGGGCATAACCTGCTCGGCTCGGCCGCGCTGCTCGCCGCCACGGCGGTGAAGAATTATCTCAGCCAGGCCGGCGTGAAAGGCCGCGTGCGCTATTACGGCTGCCCGGCCGAGGAAGGCGGCGCCGCCAAGACCTTCATGGTGCGCGCCGGCTGCTTCGAGGACGTCGACATCGCGATCACCTGGCATCCGGGTGCGATGAACCGCGTCGACGATGCGCTCAGCCTCGCGGGCGCGCGCATCGATTATTCGTTCCACGGGCGTGCCTCGCATGCCGCGGCCTCGCCGCATCTCGGCCGCAGCGCGCTCGATGCCGTCGAGCTGATGAATGTCGGCGTCAATTACATGCGCGAGCACATGCCATCGGATGCGCGCATCCACTATGCGGTGCTCGATGCCGGCGGCGTCGCGCCGAATGTCGTGCAGGCCTTCGCCAAGGTGCGCTACTCGATCCGCGCGCGCGACGTGCTGGGTATGAATGCGCTGGTGGCTCGGGTCGCTAAGGTCGCGGACGGCGCCGCGCTGATGACGGAAACAAGGGTCGAGGTGAAACTCGCGACCGCGGTCTCGAACCTGCTCGGCAACACGCCGCTGGAAAAGGCGATGCAGAGCCAGCTCGAGCGGCTCGGGCCGCCGCCGTTCGATGCCGCCGACCGCAAATATGCCGCCGCGATTCAGGCGACGCTGTCGGCCGAGGACATCGCCTCGTCCTATGCGCGCATCGCGATGCCGGTGAAGAAAGATACGCCGCTGTGCGACTTCGTCGTGCCGTACGGCACCAAGGGCGCGCCGATGATCGGCTCGACCGATGTGGGCGACGTGAGCTGGGTGGTGCCGACCGTGCAGGCGCGCTGCTCAACGGTTGCGATCGGCACGCCCGGGCATTCGTGGCAGATCACCGCGCAGGGGAAGTCCGGTCACGCCAAGAAGGGCATGGTCAACGCCGCCAAAGTGATGGCCGGCGTCGCGGTCGACGCGCTGAACGACTCGTCATTGATCGCGAACGCGAAGGCCGACCTCAAGGCGCGCCATGAGGTGATGCCCTACGTCTGCCCGCTACCCGCCGACGTGAAGCCGCCGCTGCAGCCGCGACCGGGAACCTGAAGCCGCCGTCCAGCGTAGTCCCTGTGCTAATCTTCGCGCACTCCTCGATTCGCAAAGCGAGACCCCATGCTCGGCTGGTTCCAGGCGATCATGCCCAAGGAGGAGGGCTTCTTTGACCTCTTCGAGCAGCACGCCAAGATCGTCGTCGCGGGCGCCGAGGCGCTGCGCAGCCTGCTCAAAGGCGGCGACCAGGTCGAGCATTGCCGCGAGCAGATCTTCAAGCTCGAGAACGAGGCCGACGAGGTCGCCCGGCAGGTGCTGACCGCAGTGCGGCGCACTTTCATCACGCCGTTCGACCGCACCGATATCCAGGACCTGATCGGCTCGCTCGACGACGCGATCGACCAGATGAACAAGACCGCCAAGATCATCACGCTGTTCGAGGTGCGCAGCTTCGAGCCGCAGATGCAGGAAATGGGCGAGATGAGCCTGCAGGCCTCGAAGCTCGTGTGCGAGGCGATGCCGTTGCTGCGCTCCATCGGCAAGAACGCCGGACAGCTCAACGTGTTGACCGAACAGATCGTGCGCATCGAAGAACGGTCCGATCAACTGCATGACGACGGGCGCAAGGCGCTGTTTCTCGCCAACCGCAGTGCAGGCGCTGGCAACGGCATGGACTTCACGATCGGCACGGAGGTTTACGATCATCTGGAAAAAGTGGTCGACCGGCTAGAGGACGTGGCGAATGAGATCAATGCCGTCGTGATCGATCACCTCTAAAGGGCGTCCCATGGACCTCGCGCTGAGCATGCCGGTCCTGATCGGATTGATCGCAACCGCGCTGATCTTCGACTTTCTCAACGGCCTGCACGATGCCGCCAACTCGATCGCGACGATCGTGTCGACGCGCGTGCTGCGGCCGCGCTACGCAGTGATCTGGGCGGCGTTCTTCAATTTCATCGCGTTCCTGTTCTTCGGGCTGCATGTCGCGCAGACTGTTGGGGTTGGGATCGTGGCGGCGGACGTGGTCGACGGCCGCGTGATCTTCGGCGCGCTGATGGGTGCGATCTCGTGGAACCTGATCACGTGGTGGGCCGGCATCCCGTCGAGCAGCTCGCATGCGCTGATTGGCGGGCTCGTCGGCGCGGGCATGACCAAGGCGGGCAGCGCCGCGGTGGTGTGGGCTGGGCTCACCAAGACGATGGCGGCGATCGTACTGTCACCGCTCACCGGATTTTTCCTGGCGCTGATGCTGATCCTCGCGGTCTCGTGGTTGTTCGTCCGCGTGACGCCGAGCGCGGTGGACGGCACCTTCCGCTACCTGCAGTTCGTCTCGGCCTCGTTCTATTCGCTCGGCCATGGCGGCAACGACGCGCAGAAGACGATGGGCATCATCGCGGTCCTGCTCTTCTCGCAGGGACATCTCGGAGCCGAGTTCTACGTGCCGTTCTGGGTCGTGCTGACCTGTCAGGCCGCGATGGGGCTGGGCACCCTGTTTGGCGGCTGGCGCATCGTGCACACGATGGGGTCGAAGATCACGCGTCTCACCCCAATGCAGGGCTTCTGCGCCGAGACCGGCGGGGCGATCACGCTGTTCGGCGCGACATATCTTGGCATTCCGGTGTCGACGACGCACACGATCACCGGATCGATCGTCGGCGTCGGCGCGGCGCGCAAGGTGTCGGCCGTGCGCTGGAACGTCGCGAGCAACATCGTCACCGCATGGGTCATCACGCTGCCGGCCGCCGGGCTGATTGCAGCGATGTTCTATCTGCTGAGCGGGCTCTTCGGCTGATGATCAGCCGGTGACTTGATACTGGATCGGGTCTCCCGTCAGCACAGCGCGGCAATTGTCCAGGATCGCCTCGATCTCGAGCATGATGCCCTGGCGCGAGCCGCCCGCGATGTGCGGTGTGAGGATGACGTTGCGTAACGTCGCGAGCCTGTCCGGCATCGGGCGCGGCTCGACCGTGTGGACATCGAGGCCGGCGCCGCCGATCGTGCCGATGGCGAGGGCATCATAGAGCGCGTCCTCGTCCACGATCGGCCCACGCGCCGTATTGATGAAGAACGCGGTCGGTTTCATCGCCGCGAAGGTTTCCGCCCCGATCAACCCGCGATTTTCCGGAATGTTGGTCGCGTGCAGCGACACGAAATCGGACTCGGCCAGCAATGTGCCGATGGCCGCATACTCCACGCCGAGCTTTGCCTCCTGCGCGGCCGGCAGCCGGTTGCGATTGCAGTAGAGTACGCGCATCCCAAAGCCGCGCGCCATGCCGGCCGCCAGCGAGCCGACTTCGCCGAGCCCGACGATGCCGAGCGTCTTGCCGAACAGGCCGCCGATGCCGCCGATGCCGACCCAATTGTAGGCGACGCCGTGGTCCGGCCGCACGCGGTCGCGGTCCCAGCGGTCCTTGCGCACCGCATCGTCGGCTTCGAGCAACTTCTTCGAGAGCGCGAGCATCATCAGGATGGCGTGCTCGGCCGTGTATTGAAGCACGCGCCGCGGCACGCACGACACCGGGATGCCGCGCTCGGCCGCCGCCGCAAGATCGATCGCATCGGCACGTGCGCCGATCCGCTGGATCAGCTTGAGGTTGGGGTTCGCGTCCATCAGCGCGGCATCGATCGTGCCGCGGCGGAAGATCAAAATCGCGGCGTCGCTGCATTTGCGCAGATCGGCTTTCGCCGCCATCGGGATCAGGGACACGCCGTCGCTTTCGTGCAGGCCATCGCCCAGCGCATACACGCGCGCCGGATCCACGTCCTCGGGCATGAAGAACTCGCGCGCCCAAGCGCTCGTGATTTCGCCGGGGCCGGAGATGGCGTAGCGGGTGAGACGGATGACATGATCGTCATCGAGAATGGCGATTTGCGTCGGCACGGGAATTTCACCTGTCGGGAAAGGGACGCCGGAACCTAGCATGGCGCCGCCTTGAATATCGCCGGTCATTCGGCTTTGGTGGCAAGGCGCGGCCGACCAATGAGCCGCCACAGTCAAGGAAACGCCTCGTGCCTGATTCTCTCGCAGACCTGCGCCGCGATCTCGCCACCGCCTATCGCATCGTCGCCAACGAGGGCATTCTCGATGCCTTCGGCCACATCAGCGTGCGCAATCCGAACAATCCGCAGCGCTACTTCCTGTCGCGTTCGCGCGCGCCGGGACTGGTGCAGCCCGACGACATCCTCGAGTACGATCTCGACTCCAATCCGATCGTGCCGCCGAAGGAGCGGCCCTATTCGGAACGTGTGATCCACGGCGAGATCTTCAAAGTACGGCCGGATGTGAATGCCGTCTGTCATCATCATGCTCCGTCGATCATGCCGTTCGCGATTTCCGGCGCGCCACTCCTTCCGGTGTTTCACCTCGGTGCCTCGATGGGACGGAGCGCACCGTTCTGGGATAGCCGCGATGAATTCGGCGATACAAACTTGCTTGTGGTGAAGCCCGAGGAGGGCGCATCGCTCGCGCGCGCACTGGGGCCCCACACGATCGTCCTGCTGCGCCGGCACGGCGCGACGGTGGTCGGCCGCAGTCTGCACGAACTGGTGTTTGCGACGATCTATTCGGCAAAGAATGCCGAGCATCAATTGGCTGCGCACATGCTCGGTCAGGTCTCGCCGCTGTCCGCAGGCGAGGCCGACATGGCCTGCGAAATTCATCGCTCGCCGGGGCCGCTCGCGCGCGCCTACGAATACTGGGTGCGGCGATTGGCGGACAAGGAAGGGCGGGGCAAATCGGATAGTTCGGTGCGTGCGGCGGAAGCCGCGGCGCGACAGCCCAATCCGGGCGTGGCGACAAAAGCAAAGGCAAGCGGGGCGAAGGCGAAAGCAAGACCAAAAGCGAAGGGGAAGAAGAAGCGATGACACCTTTGAGGATTGCGGCGCTGGCGCTGTTCGCGCTCGCAGCACCCGCCCATGCGCAGGACACGCTGAAGATCGCCATCGGGCAGATCAACAACTGGGAGAACCAGGCGCCGACGCTCGGCGAGGACGCCGGCATCTTCAAGAAGCACAATCTCAAGATCGAAGCGTTCGGTACGCAGGGTGCGGGCGAGACCATTCAGGCGGTCATTTCAGGCTCGGCCGATCTCGGCGCGGGCGTCGGCGTTGCCGGCGTGATGCGCGCGTTCGCCCGCGGCGCGCCGGTGCGCGTGCTGCTGCCGGCGTTTACCGGCACCGGCGATCTTTATTGGTACGTGCGGGCGGACTCGCCGATCAAGACGCTCAAGGACACGACTGCGCAGCATACCATCGCGTATTCGACCAGCGGGTCGAGCTCGAACAACATCGTGGTGGCGTTCGGCCAGGAGCTTGGCGTCAAGGCGAAGCCGACTGCGACCGGTAGTCCGCCAGGCACGCTGACACAGGTGATGACCGGGCAGATCGACATCGGCTGGGCGGCGCCGCCGTTCGGCATCAAGGACATCAAGGAAGGCAAGATCCGCATCGTTGCGCGGGGCAGCGATATTCCCTCGCTGCACGGGCAGACCGTGCGCGCGATCATCGTCAACGCGGATGCGCTGAGGACCAAGCGCGACGCGATCATGCGGTTTGCCAAGGGATATCGCGAGGCGGTCGACTGGATGTATGCCGATCCGAAAGCGCTGGAGATGTATTCCGAGAAGGTGAAGCAGCCGGTCGACATCCTGCGCGAGTCGCTCGCGGAGTTTCATCCGAAGTCCGCGATGCAGACCGAGACGATGGCCGATCTCGACGGCGCTGTGACGGACGCCGTGAAGCTCAAATTCCTCGATGCGCCGCTCGCTAAGGAGCAGCTTGCGGAGTTTTTGCAGATACCGGCGAAGAATTGATCCGTAGGGTGGGTTAGGCCGGAGGCCGTAACCCACCGCCGAAATGCTGGTGGGTTACGCGCTTCGCGCTAACCCACCCTACGGCTGTTTCACCGCCCTATTGATCGCATCCAGCAGCGCGGCGCCGCCTTCAGTCTTGGCGGCACGCACCGCATCGAGTTTGCCGAGTTCGCCCATCTCGCGCTGGCGCGCCACCGTCGCCTGCGTCATCAGGGGCGCGATGCCGAGTTCGGTGAGCGTGGCCGCAACCTGCTCCATCTCCTCGGCGCGGCGGATGCCATGGCTCGCCATGCGCTCGAGGTTGTAGTCGACGACCTTGCTCCAATCGAGCGCCGGGTAATTGTTGCGCAGCGAGGCCGCGACGTCCTCCGCGATGCCGGCGCGCTGGGCGGCGAGGAAACACTCGGCGGTGAGCGCCTCGATCCCCTTGATCATCACGCTGCGGATCATTTTCAGCGCAGCGGCCGCGCCGACTCCTCCCGACGCGATCGCGCCGCGCATGTCGAGTTCGTCGATCAGGATCGGCAGGAGAGCTTGCGCGTGCTCGCCGGCGAGCAGGAGCGGAGTTTGATGTTTTTTGGGGTGTACGGGGGCGAGGATCGCCACGTCTACGAACCGCGCGGCGCCGCCGAGTACCTTCGCGGCCTCACGCTTGCGTCCGGGCGAAACCGAATTGATATCAAGGTAATAGGGATTGCCGTTGATGTGCGGCGCGACGGACTTCGCGGCATCGATACTCGATCCGGCTGTCACGGCCGACACGACGATGTCGGAGGTGGCGACGGCGTCGGCCGCCGATGCCGCAAGCCGCGCGCCGATCTTCTCGCCGGCCAGCTTCAGCGCGGCACCCTTATCCTGCGAAAACAGGATGTCCCAGGCGGCGATATGCTCGACGCCCGCTTCGCGCAGGCCCGAGGCGATCGCCTGGCCCGCTTCGCCGAATCCGATGAAACAGAGGCGCGGTTTGTTGCTGCTCATTGGGAAAGCTTGCGTTGGACCCGTTGATCGAACCGCTCGACGTTCACGACAACGCGTTTATGCGTCCCGTCGCCCACGCGCTCCTTGTCGTCGAACGCCTCGACGCGGAATTCGACCGTACGCCCGTCGACCCGGGTGACGACCGCGCTCGCGCGCAGCCCCATGCCGACCGGCGTCGCCGCATAATGCCCGACATTGAGATGCGTGCCGAGGCTCTGGTGTCCCGGCGGCAGCAGCCGCTCGATCGCATCGAGCGCTGCCGCCTCCATCAGGTTGATCATCACGGGGGTTGCCAGCACGCGCACCAGGCCACTGCCGATGCTCGGAGCGGTGTGCTCTTCGCCGACCACAATCGCGGCGGTGCCGGCGAGCCCTTCCGTCAATACGGTCAGATCGAGCATCGGAAACCCATATCACAGACGACGGCGCGCCCGACGGGCGACTCAAAACTAGGCAGCGGAATCGGAGTGCCCAAAAAGTACTCATGTTGCACGGCACATGATCTGCTGCCAAGAGCTGCCCAATACGCAGGCAATTGAACTCTCCGGATTCCAACGTTGATTCAATAAATTACGCCGCGCCAATGGCTTGGCACGTCCCTTGCGATCACGTCTTCGCGCGTTGGCCCTTGCCGGGTCACGAAACGCGCGCGTCAACGCAGGGGAACCCTCAATGCGCTACTCGAACCCACTAACCCGTCGATGCCTGATGGCAACGGCCGGGCTGGCTATGGGCCTTGCCGTGGTATTGCCCGCGCAAGCCCAGGATACGATCAAGGTCGGCATTCTCCACTCGCTCTCCGGCACCATGGCCATCAGCGAGACCACGCTGAAAGACACGATGCTGTTCCTGATCGAGGAGCAGAACAAGAAGGGTGGCGTGCTCGGCAAGAAGCTCGAAGCAGTCGTCGTCGATCCGGCCTCGAACTGGCCGCTGTTCGCCGAAAAGGCGCGCGAACTCATTACCAAGGAGAAGGTCGCCGCGGTGTTCGGCTGCTGGACCTCGGTGTCGCGCAAGTCCGTGCTCCCGGTGTTCAAGGAGCTGAACAACATCCTGTTCTATCCGGTGCAGTACGAAGGCGAGGAGAGCGAGCGCAACGTGTTCTATACCGGCGCCGCGCCGAACCAGCAGGCGATCCCGGCGGTCGACTATCTCGCCAAGGAAGAGAAAGTACAGCGCTGGGTTCTGGCGGGCACCGATTACGTCTATCCGCGCACGACCAACAAGATCCTTGAGGCGTACCTCAAGTCGAAGGGCGTGAAGCAGGAAGACATCATGATCAACTACACGCCGTTCGGTCATGCCGACTGGCAGACCATCGTCGCCGACATCAAGAAGTTCGGCTCGGCGGGCAAGAAGACGGCCGTGGTGTCGACCATCAACGGCGACGCGAACGTCCCGTTCTACAAGGAACTGGGCAACCAGGGCATCGCCGCGAAGGACATTCCGGTGGTGGCGTTCTCGGTGGGTGAAGAAGAGCTCGCGGGCATCGACACCAAGCCGCTGCTCGGCCATCTGGCCGCCTGGAACTACTTCGAGTCGATCAAGAGCCCGGCGAACGCCGAGTTCACCGCGAAGTGGAAGGCGTATACGAAGTATGCGAAGCGCGTGACCAACGATCCGATGGAAGCCCACGTCGTCGGCATCGCCATTTGGGTCAAGGAGGTCGAAAAGTCCAAGCCCACCGATCCGGACAAGGTGATCGACGCACTGCCCGGCATCGAGGCGGCGAATCTGACTGGCGGCATCTCCAAGATGCTCCCGAACCACCACATCACCAAGCCGGTGTTCATCGGCGAAGTGCGCGGTGACGGCCAGTTCGACGTGGTGTGGAAGACCGAGGGCCTTGTCCCGGGCGATGCATGGTCGAAGGAGCTCGATGGCTCCAAGGACCTGGTCGGCGACTGGGTGGACAAGAAGTGCGGCAACTGGAACACCAAGACCAACAAGTGTGGAAGCTGACGTTCGCTCTGCTGTTCTGCTAAGCTCGGAGGCGGCGGCCACCCGCCGCCTCCACGTCTAAGGCCGGGATTGGGAATAATCTGAAATGCTGTCGTACGAACGCATCATCGCGCTCGTATTCGCCCTCGGTTTGCTCCTCGCCGGGGCACTTGGCGCGAATGCCCAGAGCTACGAGACGGCGCTCGCGGGCTTTACCAAAGACAGTTTCAACGACACGGACAGCGCGATCAGCGCGGTGGCGGCAAGCGGCAACCCGCTCGCGCTCGACGTGATCCAAGCGCTGCAGGACGGGCGCCTCTCATACAGTGGCGACAAGGTCTTTATCCGCGACAAGGCCGGCGCGATCATCGATGCTGCAACCGGCAAGCCGGCCGCGGCGGCGCCCACCGGCCTCACGATGGTGCGGTTGAACAATCGTCTGCGCCGCACGGTCGAGGCCGCGCTCGGCGGTCTCACTCTGATGTCCACCGATCCGGCCAGGCGCTACGAAGCCGCGCAGGCGGTGTTCAAATCGCGCGAGGCGGCCGCGCTCCCGACGCTCGACGCGGCGCTCGCCAAGGAGACCGATGCGCGGGTGAAGAAGGCGCTGAACGAGGCGCGCGCGGCGGTCCTTCTGTTTCAGGCAAGCTCCGCCGAGAACGACAAGCTCGGCGCAATCGCTGCGATCCGCGATCGCGCCGATCAGGACTCGCGCGGGCTGCTTGCCGGCCTGCCGCCCGGACAATCGCCGCTGGTGCAGAAAGCGGCCGCCGACGCGATCGCGTCGATCGACAATCGCCTGGCGCTGTGGAGTACAGTGCAGAACGCCTGGTATGGGCTTTCGCTAGGTTCGGTGCTGCTGCTCGCCGCGATCGGCCTTGCCATCACCTTCGGCGTGATGGGCGTCATCAACATGGCGCATGGCGAGATGGTGATGCTCGGCGCCTACACCACCTTCGTGGTGCAGGAGATCATCCGCTCGCGCTATCCCGGCCTGTTCGACATGTCGCTGTTCATCGCGGTGCCGCTCGCGTTCCTGGTCGCAGGGCTCGTCGGCATCGTGATTGAGCGCTGCGTGATCCGCTTCCTTTACGGCCGCCCGCTGGAAACGCTGCTCGCCACCTGGGGCATTTCGCTGATCCTGCAGCAGGCGGTGCGCTCGGCGTTCGGTCCGACCAACAAGGAAGTCGGCAATCCCGGCTGGATGAGCGGCGCTTTCGAGCTCGGCGGCATCACGATCACGTACAACCGCCTCTGGATCATCGTGTTCACGTTCGCGGTGTTCGTCGGACTGCTCGC
>JAXDOA010000586.1:0-5410 GCA_034669125.1 Hyphomicrobiales bacterium | reverse complement strand
CGCGGCGGCTATGCGCTCACCCCTTGCGGCGAGGAGATGGTGCGGCTTGCCGAGCGCATGGGCGAGGACATCGTCACGTTCGAGCGCCAAGTGACCGGGCACGACCTGCGCCCGTCGGGCGAGTTGCGCGTCACCACCAACGACACCGCGCTGGTGCATCTGATGACCGACGTGTTCGCGGATTTCCGCCGCGCGTACCCGGAAATTTCGCTCGATGTCGTGGTGGCGAACCAGGCGCTGAATCTCTCCAAGCGCGACGCCGACGTGGCGATCCGCGCGACCGATCGTCCGCCGGAAACGCTGATCGGACGGCGCGTTGCGGGCCTCGCGTGGGCGGTGTTCGCGGCATCCGAGAAAGCGCCGGAACATTTCGATCCGGGCAGCGACGGGCGCGCGGTGGACTGGATCGGCTTTGGCGACAACCTCGCCAACCTCAAGGCCGCGAAATGGCTGAAGGAGCACGCCGCGCCCGGCCGCATCGTCTACCGCATCAACACCGTGCTGGGTCTCGCCGAGGCGACCGCCGCCGGCATCGGCTATGGCATTCTGCCGTGCTTCATCGGCGCTTCGACGCCGGGGCTCACCCGCCTCACCGCCCCCATCGACGAGGCGGGCGACGCGCTGTGGCTGCTCACGCATGCGGACCTGCGGGCGACCGCGCGCGTGCGCGCCTTCATGGATTTCGCCGGCAACGATATCGCCAAGCGGCGGAAGCAATTGGAGGGGACGGCGTGAGCGTTATGAGAGTCCTTGATAAAAACGAACGATCGTGCTTTTTTGTGTTTTCCCATTTTCGAGATGCAGGAGCGTGACGTGAACGAACGAACCTACGGCGTCACGCCGACCGAGCAGATTCTGACCTACGACGGACTGGGCTTCCTGCAGGCCCTGGTGGACGGAAAGCTGCCGGCCCCGCCGATTGCCGAGACGCTCGGCTTCGATCTCGTGCATGTCGAAAAGGGCAAGGCGGTGTTCGAGGGACTGCCCACCTTCAAGCACTACAATCCGATCGGCGTCGTGCATGGCGGCTTCACCATGACGCTGATGGATTCGTGCATGGCGTGCGCGATCCAGACCACGCTACAGAAGGGCGAGATCTATACGACGCTCGAGGTGAAGGTGAATCTGGTGCGCGCGATCACCAAGGACACAGGCCTGATCCGCGCGACCGGCCGGCTGATCCATCGCGGCCGTACCACCGGAACGTCGGAAGGCGACGTGCGCGATGCCGCGGGCAACCTGCTCGCGCACGGCACCACGACGGGCCTGATTTTCCCGGCGAAGAAATGACACCGAAGGTGTCATCCCGGACACCGCGCAGCGGTGATCCGGGATCGAACAAATCAATTCAGGGAGTAATGGAGGAGCGCATGCCGGCCTGCTCCACCGACGGTAACGGCGCCGACGATACCGGCTGCACCGGCGCCGCGGCGGGCTTTTCATGCTGCGGCTTGTGACCGCGCCGGATCGACACGCGCGTGAGCGCAGGCGCCGCCTCCGGTGCGGGCGTGATCGAGGCCTGCACGGTTTCGCCGCGGCCGCCGCCGCGCCGCACGAACTCGCAATACGCAAAGCCGAAGCCGGAGATCGCGCCACGGAAGCTGTTGCCGCCGGTCTTGACGAGATCGAAACACGGATTGAAGAACGCGCCCTTCACGTTCGAGCAGATCGCCTCGCCCTTCGGATAGAGCGTGCCGGGCGGCAGATGCATGAAGCGCGTGTTGCCGGTGCCGCGCATGCGCACGACGCCCGCGACCGAGCCGTCGTTGAAGATGCGCCCCGTTCCGCTCGAGACCTCGAAACAGTTGAACGAGAACAGCTTGCCGGCGACGAAGCGGCGCGCCGCATCGGCATTCAAGGTTTCGGCGAGGACCGGCGTGACAGCCAACAGGCTCCCCAGCACGACAGCAGCACGCACGACCATGAGTTACTCCCTGTTAACCATCCGGGCCGGAGGCATATTGCCCGACGAATGTCGCCAAATCCTGAACGCGTTTACGAGATTTTGACCACGATTCGGCCCCTAATGCGGCCATCCAGGATCGCGGGCGCCGCTACCAGCACGCCCGGAAGCTGAATTTCGTTGGTCATCGTCTGCAACTTGCCCCGGTCGAGATCGGTTGCGAGGCGATTCCAGGCTTCCCGCCGCACCGATTGCGGGCACATCACCGAGTCGATGCCCAAAAGCGACACCGCGCGCAAAATGAACGGCGCGACGGTGGTCGGCAGGTCCATGCCGCCCGCAAGGCCGCAGGCCGCGACCGCGCCGCCGTAGCGGGTTCCGGCCAACACATTGGCCAGCGTGGTCGAGCCGACCGAGTCGATGCCGCCGGCCCAGCGTTCCTTGGCCAAGGGCTTGCCCGGCGCGGAGAGTTCCTTGCGGTCGAGGATTTCGGACGCGCCAAGCCCGCGCAGGTACGGCTCCTCCTGCAGACGGCCGGTAGCGGCGATCACCTTGAAGCCGCGTTTGGACAGAAGCGCGATCGCCACTGAACCGACGCCGCCGGCGGCGCCCGTGACGACGACCGGACCGCGGTCGGGCGTGACGCCGTGGCGATCCAGCGCCATCACGGCGAGCATCGCGGTGTAGCCGGCGGTGCCGATCGCCATCGCCTCGCGCCCGGTCATGCCGGGCGGCACCGGGACGAGCCAGTCGCCGCTCACACGGGCTTTTTCGCCATAGGCGCCGAGATGGTTTTCGCCGACGCCCCAGCCGTTGAGAATGACGCGGTCGCCGGGCTTCCATTCGGGATGGGTCGAGCTCTCGACCATGCCGACGAAATCGATGCCGGGGATCATCGGGAACCGGCGCACCACCGGCGCCTTGCCGCTGACCGCAAGACCGTCCTTGTAATTGACCGTGGACCACTCGACGCGGACGGTCACGTCGCCGTCCATCAGTTCGCTTTCGTCGAAATCAACCAGCTTCGCGGTCTGACCGGTTTCGGTCTTGTCGATGCGTATTGCTCTGAATGTCGCCACGCGAAAACTCCCGGCCCAGTGCCGTGGATTAGTGGACGACAAAGCAAGTGAGATCAAGCGCGTGCGAGCGGAACCTCGGTCTCCATGCCGCCCGTGGAGCGGCCACGTCCCTTCAGGCTCGGATAGAGCCGTGCCATTTCGGCAATCAGGAACTTGGCCGGCACGTCGTGGAAGGCGCCGTGCAGCACTTCGTACTTCATGAAGGTTCGGCCTTCGCCGTCGTAGGCTTGCAGCAGCGCGTCCGAGCCGCCGTCGAAGTCGAGCGGCGCGACGCCAAAGCGCGCGCACAGGGTCGAATTGAAGGTTGGGCTCGCCTTGACCCAGCGGCCGTCGAGGAACACCTCGGTGAAGCCGTGCCAGGCGAAATAGTTGGTGCCCATCTTCTCGCGCAGTTTTTCGCTGGACAGATGATTGGTCACGTCGGCGAAGGCGACGCGCGCCGGAACGGCGGACGCGCGGCACAGCGCGGCAAACAGCGCGGCCTTGCCGACGCAGTAGCCGGCGCCCGCGTTGAGAACGCTCGATGCGCGGTAGATTTCGGGATCGGAATAATCGAGATCGGGGTCGTAGCGGATCTCGCGCGCCGCGAGATAGAAGCGCCGCACTTTCTCGGCGGCCGGCATAGACGCCGTCACCGTCCGGGCAACGAACGCCGCGATCGCCGGATGGTCGCTATCGACGTATTCGGCAGGCGCCAGATAGACGGCGTTCTCTTCGCTTTCCAAGGCATGCTCCGCTTGCGGCAACCCGCCGATCAGGCAGGGGCTGCCCGCAACACGGGCTTCTCCTCGATCGGCAGGTTGATGACGGCGGACAATATGCCGAAGGCAACCGCGAGCCACCACACAATATCGTAGGAGCCGGTCCGCTCGTACAGCAGGCCGCCCATCCAGGCGCCGAGGAAGCCGCCGACCTGATGGCTGAAGAATGCAAAGCCGTAGAGGGTCGCGAGCCAGCGGGTCCCGAACATCAGCGAAACGAGCCCCGACGTTGGCGGGACGGTGGACAGCCACATCAGACCCATTCCGGCAGCGAACAGCAGCGTCGTGACCGGACTTGCCGGCAGCAGCACGAAGGCGGCGATGAAAACGGCACGCAGGAAATAATTGAGCGCGAGCAGATAGCGCCGCGGATACTTGGTCGAAAGCCAGCCGACCGAGATCGACCCGATGATGTTGAACAAGCCGATGGTCGCGAGCGCCCAACCGCCGACCTGTGCGCTCAAGCCGCGATCGATCAGATAGGCCGGCAGATGCAGCGTGATGAACGCAAGCTGGAAGCCGCAGGTGAAGAAGCCGAAGACAAGCAGCACATAGGAGCGATGTCCGAATGCCTCACTCAGCGCACTCATGAGTGACTGGGTCGGCGCGGCGCCCGCCTGGTTTGGCGCATTTGGCGGGGTCGCGAGCGCGAGCGCCATGGGAACGATCAGCACCAGCAGGCCGCCGAACATCAGCAACGCTTTCTGCCAGCCGACGCCGTCGATCAGCGCAACGCCGAACGGCGCGAACAGGAATTGGCCAAACGAGCCGGCCGCCGTGCCGGCGCCGATCGCCAGCATGCGGTAGCGCTCATCGAGCAGCTTGCCGAACGCCGCGATCACGAGGTTGAAGGAGCAACCCGAGAGGCCGAAGCCGACCAGCACGCCTGCGGTGACTTGAAGCGTCAGCGGCGAGGTCGTGTACGCCATCAGCGCCAAACCCGCCGCATACATGAGCGCACCGACACTCATCACACGCACCATGCCGAAGCGGTCCGCGACGGCCCCCGCGAACGGCTGGCCGATGCCCCAGAGCAGGTTCTGCAGCGCGAAGGCGAGCGCAAACACGTCGCGGCCCCAACCATTCGCCTGCGTCATCGGCGTGAGGAAGAAGCCGAACGCCGAGCGCGGCCCGAAGCCCAATAGGGAGATCAGGCAGCCGCAGACGATGATGACCGCAGGCGTGCGCCATCCAAGGGAGCGCGCGGCTTGGGCTAGTTGCGCCATGAGGGAATCCCGTGCGGGAGCGACAGACCCCTCAAGTAGGGCTCCGCTCCCCATCGACCCAACGAAAGTTTGTGATCGGATCGATCTCATTTTTGCATGGCTGTTTGAGACTTCGAGGGGACTCGCAATTCCCCGGATGCCGTGCTATATATCATTTGCTCGGAATGAGAATAAGGTTCCGGGAGAATGGTACGAACGATGCCGGCCGTGAGCCGGTTGTTTTCGTCCCCGTATATGCTCATATTGAGCATATACCCAGTGGAGGCGGCCATGCCGGTACTTGCGTCATTCGGACCCACGCGCAGCCACCCGTTTATGCCCGCGCCGTCTGGGGCCGGCGAGCTGTCGGCTGCGGCACGCAGGTACGGCGTCCTGCCGCTGCCGCCACTTGAATGGAACGCGCAGGTCGAGCGCGAAACCGCGCACCTCTACGAGCGCGTG
>JAXDOA010000585.1:0-5862 GCA_034669125.1 Hyphomicrobiales bacterium | reverse complement strand
CGCGACGACGAGGATGAGGCCGTCATTGTTTCGCGTGAGCTCCTCGGCTTCCTCCAGCAGACGCAGGATATCGGGCTCGAGATCGCCGCGCTCGCCGATCACGCGCACGCGCACATTGTTGCCGTGGAGTTCGGCCAGATCGTTGCGGATGAAGCGGCGCAGCAGGCCCATCAGATCGCGTATCTCGGACGCCGGACGCTGCCAGTTTTCCGAAGAGAACGAGAAGAGGGTGAGACAGGCGATGCCCATTTCGCCGGCCGCGCGCACGGTCTTGCGCAAAGCCTCGACGCCGCGCCGGTGTCCCTCGACGCGCGGAAGCCCACGCGCGGAAGCCCAGCGGCCGTTGCCATCCATGATGATGGCGACATGCCGCGGCACGTCGGGAACGGTCCCAGCGAGATGGGGCGCCTGGGCCTCTTGCATCGCGATTACCGGGTCCTTCTGGCCCATCACACCGTCATGATTTCTTTTTCTTTGGAGGCGAGCGTGCCGTCGACCTCGGCAATCGCCTGGTCCGTCGCCTTCTGCACGAGATCGGCCTGGCGCTTGTGCTCGTCCTCGCTCATCGTGTGAAGGTCTTTTTCCAGCTTCTTCAGCACATCCATCGCGTCCCGCCGCACATGGCGGATCGCGACGCGCGCGGCCTCGGCGTATTTGTGCGCGACCTTGGCGAGTTCCTTGCGCCGCTCCTGATTGAGCTCCGGAATGCGCAGCCGGATCGTCTGCCCTTCGGTGTTCGGGGTGAGCCCGAGATTGGCCGCACTGATGCCCTTCTCGACCGCGTGCACCAGCGAGCGGTCCCAGACCTGCACGGAAAGGAGCCGCGACTCCGGCACGCTCACGGTTGCCACCTGATTGAGCGGCATATGCGTCCCATAGGCATCGACCTGCACGTGATCGACCAGGCCGGCCGACGCGCGCCCGGTGCGCAGGCCGCCGAGTTCCTGCTTGAGAACGGAGATCGCGCCCTGCATGCGGCGCTTGAGGTCGTCGAGATTGTGCGTTGGTGCTGCCATGGCTTCCCCCGAGGCGGCTGTTATGTCTGCTCGCCGATGCCGGCGAACGGCCGCCGGATCATCTCAACCGACGAATGTGGCGCGCCCCTTGCCGCCCAACACGGCCGCAATCGCACCCGGCTCGCGGATCGAGAACACAATGATAGGCATACGATTTTCCCGGGCAAGCGCGAAGGCCGTCGCGTCCATCACCTTCAGGTCGCGCTGGATCGCCTCCTCATGGGTCAAGCGGTCGTAACGGGTGGCCTTCGGGTCCTTTTTGGGGTCCGCGCTGTAGACGCCGTCGACATTGGTCGCCTTGAGCACGGCGTCGCAGTGCATCTCGCCGGCGCGCAGCACCGCGGTGGTGTCGGTGGTGAAGAACGGATTGCCGGTGCCGCCGGCGAACACCACGATGCGGTTGTCCTCCATGTGGCGCAGCGCCCGCTGGCGCTCGTAGGTCTCGCACACTTGCGGCATGGACAGCGCCGACATGGCGCGCGCGTGCACGCCGGCCCGCTCGATCGCAGCTTCGAGCACCAAGGCATTCATCACCGTGCCCATCATGCCCATCGCGTCGGCGGTCGGGCGCGACAGCCATGCGCCGGCTTCCTCGGCGCCGCGGATCAGATTGCCGCCGCCGACCACCACGCCGATCGTGATGCCGAGCGAGCGCGCCGCCACCAGATCCTTGACGATCGCCTCGATGGTCGGCGCGTGAATGCCGAAGTCGTTGGGCCCGCAAAAGGCTTCGCCCGAAACCTTGACGATCACGCGGCGGTAAGCGGGTTTGGCCATGCGTCCTTGGCTCCGCGCGAATCGCGCTATGTGCGATTGTCAGGCCGTTCCGGCGGCCGCCGCAACCTCCGCGGCGAAGTCCGAGGTGCCTTTTTCAATGCCCTCGCCAAGCGCGAACCGCGCAAATGCCGTGACCTTGATCGGCCCGCCGACCTTGCCTTCGGCTTCCTTCAGCGCCTGCCCGACGCTCTTCTTGTCGTCGTGGATGAACGGCTGCTCCAGCAGGGTCTGCTCCTTGTAGAAGGTCTTCAGCCCCGACTCGGTGATCTTGTCGATCATCGCTTCCGGCTTGCCCTGCTGGCGGAACTTGTCGGCGAGAATGTCCTTTTCGCGCTTCACGATCGCCGGATCGACGCCTGCGGCGTCGACCGCGATCGGGTTGGCCGCCGCGATGTGCATGGCGACCTGGCGCGCGAGAGGCGCAAGTTCGAGGGCGTTGCCTGGGGACTCAAGCGACACCAGCACGCCGATCTTGCCGAGCCCTTCGGAAACCTGATTGTGCACGTAGTTGCCGACCACGCCCTGCCCGACCGACAACACGGCGGCGCGGCGCAGCGTGATGTTCTCGCCGATGGTGGCGATGGACGAGGAGATCGCCTCGGCGATCGTCATCGAGCCGGCCTTGGCGGCCTTGATTTTTTCGACGTCGTCGCCCGCGGTGAGCGCCACATCGGCGATCATCTTGACGAGGCCCTGGAAGTGATCGTTGCGCGCGACGAAGTCGGTCTCGGAATTGACCTCGACCATCGCGCCCTTGTTCTTCGCCATCATCTGGCCGATCAACCCTTCGGCGGCCACACGGCCTGCCTTCTTGGCAGCTTTCGAGAGGCCTTTCTTGCGCAGCCAGTCGACCGCGGCTTCCATGTCGCCGTTCGTCTCGCCGAGCGCGGTCTTGCAGTCCATCATGCCGGCGCCGGTCTTCTCGCGCAGGTCCTTCACCATCGCGGCGGTGATATTTGCCATTGGTCTCAGCCTCTCTGCGTCATCGCCCGGCTTGACCGCGCTGCGCAACCGATATGCCGCGGCGGTGCCCAATCTCAGCAAAGGCGAGTACTGCATGCCCCGCCTTGGCGGGCATGACAGCGAATGAACAATTACTCTGCGGCGAACTCTTTCGCCTTGGCGATCCAGCCAGCGACCCGGGTCGGAAGCCCGACTTCCTCGCCGATCTTTTCGGCGTCCGCCGGACCAAGCTCGGCCAGCTGCGAGTAGTGGAACACGCCGAGATCGTTGAGCTGTTTCTCAACCGCGCCCGACACGCCGGGCAGCTTCTTGAGATCGTCGGCAACGCCGCGGGGCCCCGGCAACGGCTGGAAGCCGCTCGCGGGTTGCTCGGCGGGAAGCTCCTCCACCACCGGCGCTTCGGCCGCCCCGACATCGACGCCAAGATCGCGCTGCGAGCGCGAGATGCCGTCGATCGCAGCCTTGGCGACGAGATCGCAGTAGAGCGTGATCGCGCGGCCGGCGTCGTCATTGCCGGGCACCACGTAGGTGATCCCGTTCGGGTCTGAGTTGGTGTCGACGATCGCCGCGATTGGAATGTTCAGGCGCCGCGCCTCTTTCAGCGCGATGTCTTCCTTGTTGGTGTCGATCACGAACAGCATGTCGGGCAAGCCGCCCATGTCCTTGATGCCGCCGAGCGCGCGGTCGAGCTTTTCCTTCTCGCGCGTGAGCGTCAGGCGCTCTTTCTTCGTATAGCCGGCCGCGGCCTCGGGTGTGCTCAGCATCTCGTCGAGCTGACGCAGCCGTTTGATCGAGGCCGAAATCGTCTTCCAGTTGGTGAGCGTGCCGCCAAGCCAGCGCGAATTGACGTAATACTGCGCGCAGCGCTTGGCGGCGTCCGCGATTGCGTCCTGCGCCTGGCGTTTCGTGCCAACGAACAGGATGCGGCCGCCCTTGGCGACCGTATCGCTCACCGCCTGCAAGGCGCGGTGCATCATCGGCACGGTCTGGGCGAGGTCGAGGATGTGAATGTTGTTGCGGGCCCCGAAGATGTACTCCGACATCTTCGGATTCCAGCGGTGGGACTGATGTCCAAAGTGCACGCCAGCTTCCAAAAGCTGACGCATCGAGTAGTCAGGCAGCGCCATATGTCTTCTCCGGTTGATCCGCCGCGGAGCCTGAGAGCCACGGCCGAGGGTTCGGCCGGAGCACCGGACGGCGTAGAGCCAAGGTCCGCGTGTGAGATGGCGGCTATATAGCGAGGCCGCCGGGGGGACGCAAGGAAAACGCGCGAAATCCGGGCGTTGGGCCCGGACCATCGATTTCAAACGAAAAAGGCGCGAAATCGGGACTTAGATATCCCAGCCCTGGCTCTTCTTCACCGCCACGGCAGGCATCACCGACGCGTCGTTCTGAACGGTGGTGCGGAAGGTGGTCTGCGACACCAGCTGGGTGGCCTCGCCGCGGTTGCCGATCGCGGTGCCGAGGCTCGCGCCCATCGTGCCGACCATGACGGTGGTGAGCAGCAGCGCGCCGACCACGCCGGAGCGCGGGAACAGCAGGCAAAGGCCGGCCAGAATCTCAACCGTTCCGGCGATCATCAGGAAGGACTTGCCCAGGCCGATCATCGCGAACGGCTCGGCCATGAAGCCCATGCCGGTCAGCTTGGCATAACCCGCCGCGAGAGCAACGAGACCCACCAGCATCTGAAGCCCGTACAGCGCGATGGTCTTCATGGTGGGACCCCTGTCGATCTCTGCGGCGGTTACGCGTCTGCCGCATTCCGATACAGGGGACCCTACGCTCCATGCGTATTGTCGTTATGTCGCCTACTTCACCTATTGGTATCATTTGTATCGCCTCACCGTGCGGAAGGTTCGGTCGGGAACGCGCTGATTTTGCGGTGGAAAATTCCACCAACGATACACGCGATACAAAACCGCCGTCCCGCGACACACCGACGATACAGGGCGTCACCACTATACGGGTGCCGGAGTGATTGATGTCGATTTCGTCGCAAAAGCCGTCCCGTAAACTCAAGACAAGCACGGGCGACCCGGCGCGCATCGAAGAGCGTTACGGGCTCGCGATGCAATCCATCAACTACGCGGTCTACGACGCCGACCTTGAAGGCGGCGAGGTCTATTTCTCCGAGTCATTGCGCAAGATGCTGGGGATGAAGCCGGACGATCCGGCCTATCGCACCGGCAATATCATCGAGACGATTCATCCCGATGACGGGCCGGCCTATCGCGAGGCGATCGTCGAGCATTTCCGCGGCGACACGCCGCGCTTCGAAGTCGATTTCCGCTACAAATCGGCTGACGGAAGCTGGCGCTGGTGCCGTCAGTATGGCGTTGCGGTGCGCCATCCGGACGGGCGCGCCTATCGCATCGTCGGCGCGATGAGCGATGTCAACGAGGAGCACCAGCGCGGCCGCGAACTCGAGACCGCGCGTGCCGTCGCGGCGGCGGCCTATCGTCAGGGCGATTCGTCCACCGACCGGCTCACGGCCAACGAGGAGCGCTACGCGCTCGCGATGGAGTCGGTCAATTACGGTCTCTATGACTGGGATATCGAAACCGACACCACTTATTACGCACCCAACCTGCGCATTCTGCTCGGGCTGGCGGCACTGAACAAGCCGGAGGACTGGAGCAATCGCATCCATCCGAGCGACTTGCCGATCTTCCGCCGCCGCCTGATCGAACACCTCAAGGGCGAAACGCAGCGCTTCCTGTGCGACGTGCGCTACCGCACCGAAGATGGGACGTGGCGCTGGGCGCGCCAGCACGGCATCGCGTTCCGCAGCCCGGATGGGCGCGCGAAGCGCCTGGTCGGGGCGGCAGGCGACATCACCGAACTCAAGCAACGCGAATACGAACTGCACTCAGCCACGATTGCGGCGAAACGCCATTTGCCGGCGGCTGTGGTTGATTTGGGTGACGACGAGTCGCGCTACGCCCTTGCGATCGAATCGATCAGCGTTGGCGCCGGTGCTTATGACGTCAACGTCGAAGCCGGAATGGTTTATCTGGCCCCTACCCTGAGCGAAGTTCTGGGCGTGCCAGGGCGTGTATCGGTTAGCGAATTTGCAGCAGTCGTCCATCCGGACGACCGCCCCCTG
>JAXDOA010000584.1:0-4019 GCA_034669125.1 Hyphomicrobiales bacterium | reverse complement strand
GAAGGTGAAGGCGTTCAGGAACACCATCGCCTGGCGCAGGTGATATTGCATGCGCGCGCCGCCCATCGGCCCGCCCGTTGCGGACTGGATCGCCACCGGCTTCTCCTTGAACGGCTGGTCCTTGATGCGCGACACCCAGTCGATCGCATTCTTCAGCCCGCCCGGAATGCCGTAGTTGTATTCGGGCGTCACGAAGATCACGCCGTCGGCGGCGCGCATCGCGTCGGCAAGCCTGGTGGCAGTCGCCGGGAAGCCGGTCGCGTTCTGATCGTCGGCATTGTAGATCGGCAGATCGGACCAATCGGGCGCGACCGTGATGTTCATGCCCGCGGGCTGCCACTTGGGAAGCTGGCGCGCTAGCGCGGCGTTGAATGAGCCCTTGCGCAGCGAGCCCACGATCGTAATCACATTCAGTTTGTCGGCCATTTTTTCAAATCCCCGAAGTTTTGGCGCCCGGCGCCACAAGCTGGGTTGCGTATCACGGGTTCCGGCGGGTGGCGAGCCTGTGGCGCTGCAAACACACCTTGCACGGCAGCCAAGCGCCGTTGAAGCGCCATGGCGCCCATGTTACCGACGCCACTCAATTGAGCATGATCTTGGTCCGAAAACCGGTGTCCACTTTTCGGGATCATGCTCGGCGCCGGAGGACCCCATGGCAGGCAATACGCAAAAGATCGGCTGGATCGGCATGGGCCGCATGGGCTTTCCCATGGCGGAGCGGCTGCTCAAAGCGGGCCGCGATGTCTCGATCTGGAACCGCACACGCGCCAAGGCCGAGCCGCTCGCCAAGTCCGGGGGCAAGATCGTCGACAAGCTCGGCGACCTCGCGAGCTGCGATGTGGTGTTCTCGATCGTCTCGACCGGCAAGGATCTCGAAGAGGTCTATTTCGGCAAGGACGGCGTGGTGCACGGCCGCAACGGCAAGCTGCCGGCCGTGTTCGTGGATTGCTCCACCATCGCGCTGGAGGAATCCGCCGCGATCCGCGCGAAGCTCAAGGAGCTCGGCTCCGATTTCCTCGCCTGCCCGGTGAGCGGCAACGCCAAGGTGATCAAGGCCGGCAGGCTGTCGGCGGTCGCGTCGGGGCCGGAGGCGCTGTTCCGCCAGGTCGAGCCGCTGATCGAGGTGTTCGCGCCGCAGGGCGTCTCTTACGTCGGCGAAGGCGAGCTCGCGCGCGTCTGCAAGATCGCCCACAACGTGATGCTCGGCGTCGTGATCGAGAACCTGATCGAGATCATGCTAGTGGCCGAGAAGGCCGGCGTGCCGCGCCACGCCTTCCTCGCCTTCATGAACAACGGCGTGATGGGGTCGATGTTCACGCGCTACAAGTCGCCCGCGCTGGTCAATCTCGACTGGACCACCACGTTTACGCCCGAACTGCTGCGCAAGGACCTCGACCTCGGCCTCTCGCTCGGCACCGATCTCGGCGTGCCGATGCCGGTGACGGCGGCAGCACGTGAGGTGTTGCAGCAGCACTTCGGCGCCGCGCAGCTCAAGCCCGACCCGGAGAAATATCTCGCAATGGATTTCGCCGCGCTCTTGGAAACGATGGCGATCGGCGCGGGGGTGAAGCTCAAAGCTGAGAACAAGCAGGTGCCGACGGGACTCGAATGAGTTCGATCCCGGGTTCGCCGCTATGCGGCGCCCCGGGATGACCGCCTGCGGCGGTCATTTGTCGCACGTCTCCCACCGCCCATAGCCGAGATCGACGGCGCAGTTGCCCGGAATGTTGCCGCGCACCACAAAGCCCGGATCCTCGAATCCGCGGTAGTACGCATGCGGCGACGCGGCGGGATAGGCGTAGCCATACGGCTGGACGACGATGCGCTGCCGGTACGGGCGATAAGCGCGATGCGGCCGGCCACGGTGATAGACCTGCACGACGCCGCCGGTGTCTGCGTTGCTCAGCGCCGCAAGCGGCATCGCGTGTGCGGCCCCGCCGCCAACATGAAGTGCGATGACGCCGCCGAAGCCGAGCAGGGCAGATAGTTTCGTGTCCATGACGTTGCTCCGTCTGCTCCCCCGATAACGGCCGGGACCGAACTAATGTTCCTGTGCCCGCTCCCACCGCACGTCCCCAAGCTCCTCGCGGAACGCGAAGCGCTTGAGGTGCTCGATCACCACGCCCTGTGTGCGTTCGAGCGTCGCGTCGTCCGCCGCCTCGATCCGCAGCGCGAGCCTGGCGGGCGAGGCGTCGAGCTTGCAGCGCCGCGTTTCGTCAAACGGGATCGTGCCGTGCTCCGGCGTGAACTCGACGGCGAACTTGTGGCTCCAGTGCTTGCAAAGCTGCTGCAGATAGCGGCTGGCGGAGGCGGTGGGGATATTGGCTTGCGATGCGGGCATGGTGCGGGCTCT
This sequence comes from Hyphomicrobiales bacterium, assembly GCA_034669125.1. Taxonomy (GTDB): domain Bacteria; phylum Pseudomonadota; class Alphaproteobacteria; order Rhizobiales; family Xanthobacteraceae; genus PALSA-894. The sequence continues at coordinate 1,666 of JAXDOA010000584.1, read as the reverse complement.
CGTGCGGCGATCCCGCTCATATAGACGCGAAAGGGCCGCGCGCATCCCGGCGCACGGCCTCATTATGCGTATTCCAGACTAGCGGCGGCGATGACGCCGGCCGTGCCGCTTGCCCTTGCGCGACTTTCCGACCTTCGTTGTGCCGCCGCCGAGTTCGGTGCGGCATGCGCTGCTCAGCTTTGCCTTGTTCTTGAACAGGCAGGACGCGACCTTGCCGCGGTCCGGGATGAATTCGCTGCAGATGCTCTGCGCGTCCCCGGCGCAGGGATGCCCGCCACCGCCCTGCCCGGTCTTCATCTCGTCGGGGCGCTGCGCGGCCGCGGGTGAGGCAAATCCGACCGCGAGAAGCAGTCCAACACCGACAACCGAGACACGCCATTTCGAAAATCCAGTTTTCTTCATCGCAACACTATCTCCTGGTAAGGCCTTCCGGGCCGCCCTCGTATCAATACCGGTTGGCAATGGGAAGTTCCTCGGCCGGGAATAACGTGATCACGCGGCAGCCTTTGTCGGTGACCACGACCTCCTCCTCGATGCGCGCGGCCGAATAGCCGTCGGTCGCCGGACAATAGGTTTCCAGCGCAAACACCATGCCTTCCTTGATCTCGGTCGGATGATCCATCGAGATCACGCGCGAGATGATCGGCCGCTCGTGGATGGCGCAGCCGATGCCGTGGCCGAACTGCAGGCCGAACGCGCTGGTCTCGTCAGGGAAGCCGAACTCTTGCGCCTTCGGCCACACGCTCGCGACCTTGTCGGTCGAGACGCCGGGCTTGATCAGGTCGATCGCGAGGTCGAGCCATTCGCGCGCCTTCTTGTAGGCGTCGTGCTGACCGGACGTCGCGCGCCCGACGTTGAAGGTGCGGTAGTAGCAGGTGCGATAGCCCATGAACGATTGCAGGATATCGAAGAATGCCTGATCGCCCGGCCGCAGCATGCGGTCGGTGAAGTTGTGCGGATGCGGATTACAGCGCTCGCCCGAAATCGCGTTGATCGCCTCGACGTCGTCGGAGCCGTGAGAATAGAGAAACTGGTTCACGTTGGCGACGATGTCGTTCTCGCGCACGCCGGGCTTGAGCTGCTCGAACACCAGATGATAGGCGCCATCGACCATCGCGGCGGCGCGGTTCAAGAGCGCGATCTCGTCGGCCGACTTGATCTCGCGCGCTTCCAGCATCACCTGCTGGCCATCCTCGATTTTCAAACCGGCTTTTTGCAACTCGAACATCATCGGCGGCTCGATGATGTCGACGCCGACCGCCATGTCGATCACGCCCGCCTCGCGGATGATCGACGCGATCTCGCCCGCATGCTTTGCCATCAGGCCGAACGACGGCGAGACGGTGCCGCGCAGGCCAAGGAGACCCGCCTTGCAGTTCTCCGGCTTGAGCCACGGCGAATAGAGCCTGTGATGCACGGCGGCCGAACCGAAGTCCCACAGGATCGGATCGGGGCTTGAACGCGTGAGCAGCGCCCAGCGGCAGATCTTGTCGCGCTCCCACTCGCCGATCTTGGTCGAGGTGAGATAGCGGATGTTGTTGACGTCCATCACCAGCAGCGCGCCAAGATCGGACTTGTCCAGCGCCTGACGGGCGCGCGCGAGGCGATAATTGTGCAGGCGGCGATAGTCGACCCGCTCCTCGAAATCGACGCCCATGGTGCCGAA
>JAXDOA010000583.1:0-4782 GCA_034669125.1 Hyphomicrobiales bacterium | reverse complement strand
GGAGGACGAGGCGGCTCGTCTGGGGCGAAGACCTTCAGTAACCCGACGCTGAACAATCTGTTGCTAAGGCAGGCTCCGCTTCGTTTGCTGCCAGGGCAAACTCTACCGGTGCGATAACAGCAAGCGTAGCCCGGATGAGCGAAGCGATATCCGGGGACTATGGGGCGCAGCTATCGCCGCATTTCGCTGACGCTCATGCGGGCCACGTTTTTGCCCTCACGAATAATGAAACCGACACTGCGCGATCTCGATCGCCTGCGCGGCGCCGGAGCCGGTGACGCGATAGACAGCCGGTGCTCGTCGGTGATGCGGCGTGGCCACCAGCCCTTGTAGTTGCCGCGCAGCGGCTCGGGCTTGCCGAGGTCGGAACACGGATTCGGCGGACGTCCGCGATGAGCGCCAGAATTTTCGCAGCAGTCTTCGGATCTTCGCCGATCCAGTAGGCGAGGTGATCGAGCGCTCGCGGATGCCAGACCGCATTCATTCGGCCGCCTCGGGGCGAGCATTGGTGCGGCGGATTTTTCCCGCGACTGGGCGCCGCGCGGGCTTGCGGCGGCGGCCGGGCATCGGCGGGGTTTTGCCTTTCTGCGCCCGCTTAACGAAATCATTCAGTTCGTCCATGGTCATCTCAATGCCTTTGCCAGCATCGAGGTCATCCATCGCGTCGAGCAGGGCGCGCGCGTTGGCCCGTGTCGAAAACAGGTGCAGCGTCTCCTGGATGCTGTTCCACTCGCTCAGCGCGACCAGCACCACCGAGCCGCGCTTCTTGCGCGCCACGATGACCGGCTCGTTGTCCTTCACGACGCGGTCGAGCAGCTTGGCGAGGTTCTGGCGCGCCTCGGAATAGGTGGTGACGTCGACCATCGCGGCCTCCTTGATGTTGTACAGGTTATTGCACATATTGCGGTACAAAGCGACCGCGCTATGGTGCAAGCCAGCCGAGCAACACGAGGGAGCGCCATGCCCACCTTCTTCATCGTCCGTGCCACCGTCGCCGACCCCGCCAAGCGCGCGGCGTTCGACGCGTGGTACAGCCGCGAGCATCTGCCCGACGCCGTGAAGACGTTCGGCGCGCAGAAGGCGTGGCGCTTTTGGAGCGAGAGCGATCCGTCGCTGCATCAGGCGACGTATCAGTTCGCCGACCGCGCGGCGCTTGATCGCGGTACCGCGCCGGAGAAGATGAAGCGGCTGGTCGCGGATTTCGACCGCGACTGGCCGGGCATCCCGCGCCAGCGCGAGGTCATGACGCTGGCGGAGGAGTTTGCGCCGTAGGGTAGGCAAAGGCGTGCGGAGCACGCCGTGCCCACGCGTCTTAATCGAGCTCTCGAAGCGGTGGGCTCGCTTGCTACGCAAGCTTAACCCACCCTACGAAGCCGGCCGCGGGCGCCACCGAAAAAAAGTTATCCCCGCTCGAAAATCCTCACTTACACTTCTCGCATCCCTGCTCGTTCAACGATCGCTGTCATGACGCGATCCGAGAGGGGCAGGGGGCGGGCCGCCGACAATGCGGTTCGCGGTGGAGCGCCGGGAGGCGCAGCCCCTCACGGTTTGAGGGGCGCACGCCTCCGCAATGGCGTGCGGCGGGCCCCCGATAGCGGTCCGCCAAAGGGGCGTCCGTCAATCGCCCCTGGCGCCTGCCGGCGCTCCATTTCGCTCTTCGGCGCGGGAAGGAAACAGGGACAGGGCAACCCGCGCCCTCACCGAAACGGGCGGAGCGTTGGCTAATTGAGTGAAATGAGATTGTCGCGAACAATACGAATCGGATGGCTTATCCGCCCGGCTGGACCGCGGGCGGGGCGGCGTCCTTCTGGATCTCGATCTGGCGGTGCTCGTCCTGGACTTCGGCGCGGTGCGCCGTCACGCCATACATCACGCCGAGCAGTGCGCCGGTGATCGCAAGGGTAATGATCCACCGCCGCGGCCCGCTGGCGGGCTGCACAGGGACGGACCGGGGGTCCGCGATGGCGTTGCGCCGGGCATTTTCGGACATTCGACACTCCTTCGCCTTGGAACAAACATGCAGAACCCGCGCGCCCCAAAACCGTCACCGCGATATAGGGGCTGACCCGGTCATTCCCAACCAGAACACGCGCACGAGAGGGCGGCTGGGTGTAGCGAAGCTGTTGGGAAAGCGATATTTCGGCGCTTTGATACTTGAAGCTGAGAACGCATATTTCCTACACTTGGGCGTTTCCATCACCCGATTGCCCAGGGGGACACCATGGCAGGCCCGGCACCGAAGACCCGCAACTGGATCGCGCGCGAGAATGCGCACAAGCCGAAAGGCCTGCACATCATCGTCGGCGGCGAGGTGGAGGTGAGCGCAACCAACAGGTCGCCGGAGCTCGCCGAAGCGCCGAATGTCGGAAAAACATTGCCGCTGGACCTGTCGATCATCGACGACAAGGACGAGCCGCTGGTCGAATACAAAGGTAAGCCGATCAAGGTCTGGAAGGCGGCCTCGTTCCACAAGGTCGTGTCGGCCAACCAGTTCGAGCGCGTCTCGATACGCTGGGACGGCAAGGAGATCGCGAGTACGCCGGTGATCGACGATCGCGAACAGAGCCAGCACCTCGTGGCGCTCACGGCGGCGGCAAACGCCAAATACGGGAAGAAGCCCGCGAAGGCGCCTGCGAAGAAGGCGGCGCCCAAGAAAGCCGCGGCAGCCAAGAAGAAACCCAAATCGGTCGGCGGATGGGCCAAGGCCAAGAAAGCCAAGAAGAGCGGGAAAAAGGCGGCCAAGAAAACCGCGAAGAAAACCGCGAAAAAGTCCGCGTTGAACAAGTTCGTGCGCAAGCTGGTCAAGAAACTGACGCCGGCAAAAAAGAAAAAGAGCAAGAAGCGCTGAACGGGGGCTTGCGCACTCTCGGCATTGGATGATCTCGTTTCGCCACGGTTTGCGGCGAGGTCATCATGCGGACAATCGTGCTCGCGGTGTTGCTGCTTGCGTTGCCCGCGCGCGCGCAGGATGGGCTCGTCACCTACAAGTCGCTCAGTCCTGAGGTCGCGCTCGACCTTGCGCGCGCGGCGCTTGGTGCCTGCCGCGACCGCGGCTTTCAGGTGGCGGTCGCCGTGGTGGACCGGTTCGGCGTGACGCAGGTCGTACTGCGCGACCGCTTTGCCGGCGCGCATACGGTGCCGACCGCGACCGGAAAGGCGTGGACCGCGGTCACCTTCCGCACCAGCAGCGCCGAGATCGCCAGCATCAGCCAGCCGGGCATGCCGCAATCCGGCTTGCGCACGCTGCCGGGCGTGGTTGCGATCGGTGGCGGCCTCACGGTCGAAGCCGCCGGTTCGCTGGTCGGTGGGGTCGGCGTCTCGGGCGCGCCGGGCGGGGACGCGGACGAGGCCTGCGCGAAGACCGGGATCGAGGCGGTGCGGGATAGAATCGAGTTTTGACGCGGCGGCGGAGGGCACGATGAGTGGCGACTACAGCCGTTTAACGTTCGATCCCGCCAAACACTACACGTCCGTGCGCATGCAGCAGGGCCGCGTTCTGACCGACAGCGACTGGAACGAGCAGGGCGATCTGCTCGACCGCCGGGCGCGTGCCGCGATCGTCGACATGTTCGGGCGTTTCGTTCTGGCAACACCCGAGGCTTTCGCGATCACCAGCGATAGCGGCCTGTCGATCGGACGCGGCCGCCTCTATCTCGATGGGCTGCTCGCCGAAAACCGTGGTGCCGGCGTGCCTGCCTGGGATCCCGTGCTGATGGAAGAATACGGTTCGGCTCCCGTTCCGTACGCGCAGCAACCTTTCCTGCCAAACCCGCCCGCGCTACCGGTCTCGGGTGGGCCTTATCTGGTCTATCTCGACGTCTGGGAGCGCGAAGTCACGGCGGCGGAAGACCCGGGACTTGCGGACGCAGCGCTCGGCGGTCCCGACACGGCGACGCGAACCCAGACGATATGGCAGGTGAAAGTGCTCACGGACGCTGCGGCAAGCAGGTCTGCCCCGCTGGAGAAGTCTGCCCAGTTTGCCCCATCGGGTGCGCGATTGAGCACGCGGACAGGGCCGGCCGGTTATCAGGGGCAGGAGAATCACCTCTATCGCGTTGAAATCCACGAGGGCGGCGCGCCCGGGCAGGGGACGTTCAAGTGGTCGCGCGATAACGGGTCGGTCGTCGCGCGCGTGCTGCGGCAGAACAATCCATCCCAACTCACCGTGGAGAGTGACAAGGCGCAACGCTTTGCCGCCGGCGACTGGGTCGAGGTCATCGACGACCCGTCCGAGCTGCATGGAATCCCCGGCGAGATGCGGAAGGTCACGACCTCCGAGGGCGACGTGGTCAATCTTGCGCCTGCGCTCAAGCGCAGCCTGGGCGCCAATCCGCGTATCCGGCGCTGGGATCAGAAGGGTAAGGTTTTGGATGAGCGCGGCAACCTCTATGCCGATCTCAATGCTGCTGGCGCGACCGGCGCAATCGCGATCCCGCCGCGAGGGCGTTCAGTCGTTCTCGAAGATGGCGTGATCGTCGGCTTCGATCTGGCTTCCGTCAAAAGCGTGTTCAAGACCGGCGATTATTGGGTGACGCCTGCACGCCCAGCCGACCGCAGCATCGCGCCGTTGAAAGACGCGCCACCGCGTGGAATTCATCACCACTATGCGGAGCTTGCGCTCTACAAGCCGCCGAAAACGATCACCGACCGGCGCAAGCGCCGGACGTGACGGGGTAAAGCGCTCAGTACACCACCACGCTGCGGATGCTCTCGCCCGCGTGCATCAGGTCGAACGCCCGGTTGATGTCGGCGAGCGGCATCGTGTGGGTGATCATCGGGTCG
>JAXDOA010000582.1:0-5442 GCA_034669125.1 Hyphomicrobiales bacterium | reverse complement strand
ATGGATGGTGCGCACCGGGCAGCCGTTCTTGGCGAGCGTTTCGGCGGTAGCGCGGCCCTGCGCGCCGACCAGATCGCCGATGGTTTTGCCGCCCAAATCAGGTTCGCCGGCGAGCTTCGCCAGTTCTGCATCGATGCGCGGGCCTTGGCCCTCGGTGGCCACGGTGACCACCGTGAACAGCTTGTCGCGCGGCCCGGCGATGAATAGCTGCAATTGCGAGTGCTGGTCGACGGGGCCGAGCGCACCAAGCGGCGTCGTGCCCTTGCCCGCCTTGCCGAGGCTCTCGGCCCAGAGCTGCACATACCAGCGCGTGAAGCGTTCGAGCCGGTCCGCATAGGCCATCAGCACCGCGATGGTCTTGTCCTGATCCGCAAGCGCGATGTTGAGCGCCGCACCGAGCGCGGGCGGCACTTCGGCCGCCGGACGTTTCGCCAGCACCGGCGCGAGGGCCATTGCGGCGCCGGCGCGGATGGCCTTGATATCGAGTCCGAGGATCGCGGCCGGCAGCAGCCCGACATTGCTGAGGCCCGAATAGCGTCCGCCGATGTCCTGATCGTGTTCCAGCATCTCGACCGATGACCCGAGCAAATCGCGCAAGCCATTGTTCTCGCCGGGCTTCGCCGTCTCGCTGATGCCGAAGAACAATTCGCCGATGCGCGCCGCGAGGCCGGCCTGTTTCACGGCGCCGAGCGCTGCCGCGGTCTGCATCAGCGTCTCGCCGGTGCCGCCGGATTTCGAGATCGCGATGAAGCGCGTGGTCGCGAGCGGAAGTTTCCCGAGCAGCGCGCCGTAGGTCGCGGGATCGAGATTGTCCATGAAGTGCATGCGCGGGGGAGCACGAAATGCCTCGGCGCCGCGCACGCCGATGTCGGCAAGCTGCGCGATCGTCTGACCGCCGAGGCTAGACCCGCCGGTGCCGAGCACCACAACATCGGTTGCGCCTGCGCGCAGCCGTGCCGCCGCCCGATTGATCTCGTCGAGGTCGCTCGTCTTCGCCGGCAGCCGCAACAGCGGCAAAGTCTCATCGGCATGCTGCTGGCGCAGCCAGTCGAGCGCCGCCTCACAGCGGCGCAGCGTTCCGTCCAGCGCCGCCTTGGCAACGCCGTGCGCGCCGATCGTTTCGGCACGCGCATTGTCGATGTTCTGCTGAAAGGGCATGTCGCTACATTACTGCGATGCAGCAGATAAGTTCCACGCCTTTCGGACTCTAGTTGGTCTTGGTCAGCCCCTGCGCACGGCCGACCACAAGCGTGAGCATCTTGGCGTCGAGCAGGCGCTTCGCGACGCGCTTGGCCTCGCTCAGCGTGACGGCATCGATCATGGCGCCGCGCCGTTCCGGATAATCGATGCCGAGCTTGTCGAGCTGGATCTGCACCAGCTGTCCGGCGATCTTGGCCGAGGTATCGAACCCGAGCGCATAGGAGCCCTTGCGATAGGCCTTGGCCTTGTCGAGTTCCTCCTGCGTCGGACCTTCCATCGCCATCCGCCGGGTTTCTTCCTCCATCAGCGCGAGCGTTTCGCCCGCCTTGTCGGACCGCGTCGCCGTCCCGCCGCTCATGATGTTGGCGCGATCCATCCAGATCAGGCTGGTGCGGATGCCGTAGGCGAGGCCGCGTTTCTCGCGCACCTCCTGATAGAGCCGCGAGGTCATCGCGCCGGCGCCGTAGATGTGGTTCACCACATAGGCGGCGAAGAAATCCGGGTCGGTGCGCGCAAGTCCCGGCCCACCGAAGCTGATCACGGTCTGCGGCACGTCGAGATTGATCACAATGCGCTCGCCGAGCCCGTGCATCGCGATATCGGGAACGGGCGCGAGCGTCGCCTTCGCGGGCAGGCCGCCGAATACCCGGTCGATCAGCTTGCCGGCCGCCGCCGCATCGATATCGCCGACAATGCCGACGGTGAGCGTGTCGCGCGCGAACACGTTGCGCACATAGGCGTGCAGATCGGCAGCCGTGATCGCAGCAAGCGACTCCGGCGTGCCGTCGCTGGGCCGGCCATAGGGATGGTTGGGGAACGCCTCGGACCACCAGCGCCGGCTGGCGATCTGGTTGGGGTTGGTGGTGCCGCGCACGAGTTGCGCCTGCGACTGGTCGCGGATGCGCTCCAGCGGTTCGGGGTCGAAACGCGGCGCGGTCAGCGCGAGGTTGAGCAGCTTCACGGCGTCATCGAGGTTGGCGGAGAGCGACCGCAAGGAGCCGCGGAAGTGGTCGCGTCCGGCCGTGAAGCCGAGATGGATCGCCTTCTCTTCGATTTGTTCCTGGAAAGCGCGCGCATCGAGGTCGCCCGCACCTTCATCGAGCAGCGCGCCGACCATGTGGGCGACGCCCGTCTTGTCGGCGGGGTCGGCATTGGCGCCGCCGGCGAAGGCATAGTCGAGCGCCAGCATCGGCACGGTGTTGTCGCGCACCAGCCAGGCCTTGATGCCGCCTGGCGAGACGATCTCCTCGATCTTGCTCGCCGCGCGTACGGGCCCAAAAGTTGCAAACGTCAGTGCGATGCCGAGCGCCGCCGCGAAAACCCTGCTCACGATTTCTTCTCCTCGCGCGGCGCGCCTTCCCGGATGAGATAGCCGGTGACCGACTGGCGCTTGTCGAGATAGCGCCGTGCCGCGTCGCGGACCTGCTCGGGCGTCACCGCGCGCAGCCGGTCGGGCCGCGCCAGCACGGCCTCGACGGTCGACCCGGTGGTCAGCGCCGCGCCATACTGGCGGGCGAGCGTCGACTGGTTGTCCTGCGCGTAGATGTAGTCCGCGATCATGCGGCTCTTCGCGCGCTCAAGCTCCTCGGGCGCCACGCCTTTGCCGAGCAGCGTTTCGATTTCGGCATCGATCGCGGCCTCGACTTTTTCAAGCGACGTGCCAGCGGCCGCGGTCGCATAAACGCCGAAGCGCGTGACGTCGAGCGATGTGCCCTGGTACCAGGCGCCGACATTGGTCGCGACGCGCTTCTCCATCACCAGCGCACGATAGAGCCTGCTGCTCGAGCCGCCGCCGAGCACATAGGCGAGCAGTTCGAGCGCTTCGCCTTCATGGTCCTTCGCGGTGGTGAAGGAGGGCACCAGATAGCCGCGCTGCAGGCTCGGCTGGGTGACGCGCAGGTCCGCGAAGGTCACGCGCCGCTCGGCGATCTGCGGCGGCTCCTGGGGTCGCTTGCGCTCGCCGATTTCGCCCCGCCGCTCGATCTTGCCGTAAGTCTTCTCGGCCAGCGCCTTGACCTCCTCCGCGCTCACGTCGCCTGCGACGATGAGCACGGCATTGTCCGGCACGTAGAAGCGCCGGTAGAACGCCAGCGCATCCTCGCGATCGAGGGTCTCCATCTCGTGGCGCCAGCCGATCGTCGGCCGGTGATAGGGATGGTTGAGGTACTGCGCCGCCTGCACCTGCTCGCCGAGCCGCGCGGAGGGCTCGTTGTCGATGCGCTGGTTGCGCTCCTCCAGGATGACGTTGCGCTCGGCGGCGATCACGCTGTCGGTCAGCACGAGCCCGGTCATGCGGTCGGCCTCGAACTCCATCAGCGTGCCGAGATGCTCGCGCGACGTACGCTGGAAGTAGCCGGTGTAATCGTAGGCCGTGAACGCGTTCTCCTGGCCGCCGATGCTGGCAAGCTGCTGCGAGAAGCGTCCGGCCGGATTCTTCGCCGTACCCTTGAACATCAAGTGTTCGAGAAAATGCGCGATGCCGGATTTGCCCCACGGCTCGTCGGCCGCGCCGACGCGATACCACAGCATGTGCGTGACGACGGGCGTGCGGCGGTCGGGAATGACCACCACGCTCAGCCCGTTGGCGAGCTTGAACTGCGTGATCGAGGGCGCCGCGACAGTATCGTGCGAGGGCAGCGTGAGCGCGGCGCAAACGGCGAGGATGGCGAGAAAACGATTCAATAGGTGCACGGGGACTCTCAAGGCGCCGGTGCCTGGTGCAGCTGACCGGTCATGGCGCGGCAAAACGGTCAAACGCAATCTGGCGTCACTGTTCGTTTCCGACCGGGCGATCGAGAATGGTCGGGATTTTCCACCCGCTGCCCTTGTCGGTGCCGACGCCATAGGGTTGCGCGGACGACGGCGTCTGGTAGCCGGGCGGCGGCTGGGTCAGCGAGCCGCGGGTCGGCTCGCCGGTGAATTGAGCCTGCTCGTTCATATGAACGCCCATCAGCGAGCGCCAGCTGAAGATGCTGTAGGTGCCGCTCAGCTCACTCGGGTTCACCGGGCGGCCCACGTTGGCCTCGTCGAGCGAGCCGCTGCGCGACGTCTCGGTGACACGGCCGGCGCGCGGTCCGGCGGCGCCGCGGCGCAATTCGTCCGGCGACATCACGGAGTGGCTGCCGGGCTCATCCGCAGTCGCGCGCGCGTTTGGCTTGGCGCGAACCACCACCTTCTTGTCCGGCTCGCGCGGCCAGGCGGGATTGCGCGCCGAAACGTCGGCCGCCTGCGGCGGCGGCAGGTCGCGCGTCGGCGGAATGACCAGCGGGGAGCGCTCGCGGTAATCGATGCCCGGGCGGCCGACATCGACGCCCATGCCGCCGAGGATGTTCTTGATGATCTTCTGCTCGAACGTGTCTTCGTCGTCGTCCGCCGAGGCTGTGGCGGCTGGAAGAGCCAGCAGGGCCCCGCACACGCAGACCAGCAGGGTCCGGCGCAGGCTCGTTGGCGGCTCGTTACGCATGGCGTTCATCCGTTTCACGGTCCAAATGTCGCGGTTTGCCACGACCTTCGCCGCCCCCGGCTGGCGTTTGGCCATTTCAGCCACTCATCACGGGGGATCAGGGCGCTTTTGCGGCGTCCCCCCGAATAGGGATTCATACAAGAGTCCGATCACCCCTGCAACGATTGCGGCATCCGCAAGGTTAAACACGTACCACGTGAAATTGAAGCCGGGCGTGGTGATGTGGAACAGGACGAAATCGGCCACCGCCCCATAGGCGAGGCGGTCGATGGCGTTGCCGAAGGCCCCGCCGATGATCAGGCCGAGCGAGAGCGCGGTCAGGCGCAATTCCGCCCGCGCCAGCCAGACCCACAGGACCAAAACGGCGGCGAGCTTGAGCGCCAGGAGCACATAGCGGCCGAAGTCGCTCTCCTGCGGGAACAGGCCATAGCTGATGCCGGTATTCCAGGTGAGCACGAGGTTGAGGAATGGCGTCAGACGGACGATCCCGCGATTGGCGAGATCGAAGACATTGAGCAGCCACAACTTCACCGCCTGATCGATGGCGCAGACGACGAGCGCGACGATCACTCCGTAGCGGGTGAACGGGCCGTGGAAATACTGTGCGAGCACCTTACTCCGCCGCCTTGGCGATGGCGTCCCATTCGCGCAGCGCCTGCGCGTCGCGCGGGGTTACGTTGGGGTAGTCCGGATCGGAGCCGACCGCCGGTGAGATTTTCCACGAGCGCGCGCATTTCGTGCCCTCGGCGAGGCGGAATTCGACCGCGACGCCCGGCACG
>JAXDOA010000581.1:0-8122 GCA_034669125.1 Hyphomicrobiales bacterium | reverse complement strand
GCGCTCTATGAAAAGCTCGTGCTGGACGGTTTCCAGGCCGGCCTCTCCTGGATCACGATACTGCGCAAGCGCGAGAATTTCCGCCGCGCCTTCGACGGCTTCGCGCCGGAGAAGATCGCCCGTTATACCCCAACGAAGGTCGAGCGCCTGATGCAGGATGCCGGCATCGTGCGCAACCGCCAAAAGATCGAGGGCGCGATCGCGTCGGCGCGCGGCTATCTCGCCGTCATGGAGAAGGGGCCGGGCTTCTCAAAGCTGCTTTGGGACTTCGTCGACGGCACGCCGAAAGTGAACGTCTTCCGCAGCATCAGCCAGGTGCCGGCCGAGACCGCGCTCTCGCGCGCGATGTCGAAGGAGCTGGCGGGCCGCGGTTTCAAATTCTGCGGCCCGACCATCGTTTATGCATTCATGCAGGCGACCGGGATTGTCAACGACCATCTCGTCGCCTGCTGGCGGCACGAGCACCTGACAGGCACGCGCAAAGAAAAATAACGCGCCATGCCTACTTGATCAGGAAGTCGTCTTTCTTGAGCTTCGTGCCCTTCATCTCTTCGCGCATCCACACCGGGGTCATGCCGCGGCCGCTCCAGGTGACGGACGCGCTCTTGCGCGAACGATATTTCGGCGGCGCTTTGGCGCGAACCGATTTGCGGCCTTTGCCGGTCACGGCGCGCAATGCCTTGCCGGCCGTTTTCGACGTGAAGCCGGATAATTCGGAGAGTTTTTGCTGGTAATAGGCCTGCTGTTCGCCGACCTTTTTCCTCAGCACTTTCTCCAGCCCCTGGATGTAATTCCGGAGCTGGCTGACATCCATTTTGAGCGGGGATTTTGCGCCCGGGGGGCGACCGCGCTTGGCCTTCTTTGCCATGAGTGAACTTTCTCGAGTTGAGTCCCGACTTCAAGCGGCCCGGGAGGGGACGGCCGAGAATCGATGCAATACGCAACAAAGCCATCATAGTCGATAACTATTGAAAGAAGAAACAAGGGGATTGGCATTTTAGCGCTAATCCATGGTGAAGGTGCCTTAAAGGCAACCTACGCTGTAGAAGCAGTCATGCGTTGTTCCAACGGCGCCTTTACGCGGCGTGGTTGATCTGGAATTACTCTCTACAGTTGATCCTTTCATCGGTTACCCCGCGCGGCGGCCGGCGATCGAATAAACGTGGTGAAAACCATCTCGCGGGTCGCAAGCCCGCCGCGGGCGACCGCCCCGAACGGGTCCGCTGGCTCGGCCACCCCATGACGCAGCATGAGATGGTCGACGGCCGCCGCCGTGATAAAACGGCGCGGTGGCTGGCAAGCGAATAACGCGAGCAACCGCCCGCGCATGGCAGCGCATGCTGTCCGGGCGCAGGCTCGATTTGCTCGATCCCTCTCCGCTCGATGTCGAGATCGAGGACATCGCGCACGGGCTCGCGCGCGTCGCGCGCTGGAACGGGCAGACCGCGGGCGCCAACATCTTCTCGGTCGCGCAGCACACGTTGCTGGTCGAGGCGATGGCGCGGCGGCGCGCAAGCCTGGACAAGCGCGCGCGGCGCGCGATCCTGCTGCATGACGCGCCCGAATACGTGATCGGCGACATGATCACGCCGTTCAAATCCGTCATCGGCGAATCCTACAAGGCGGTGGAGCATCGCCTGCTCGCCGCCATTCACCTGCGATTCGGATTGCCGCCCGCGCTTCCCGCCGAGCTCTCTCGTCTGATCAAGAGTTCCGACCGCGCGGCGGCGTATCTGGAGGCGACGCGCCTTGCGGGCTTTAGCGACAGCGAAGCGCGGCGTTTTTTCGGAACGCCGCCCGAGGTTCCAGCGACGCTTGAAAGGGACTATCTAGCGCCATGGTCCGCCGGGGATGCGGAAGCGCGATATTTGAAACGATTTGACGCGCTGAAAGGGCTTTGATGATTCACGTCTGCTCGCTTGCCCGCCTGCACGACACGGTGCGCGAAACCGGCGCACGCCATGTGGTGACGCTGATCAAGGACATCTCGCTGGTGCGCCGCCCGGCGACGATCGTGCCTGAGAACCACCTGCTGCTCGACATGGACGACATCACCGACCACATCGAGGGCTATGTGGCGCCCGCCGAGGAGCATGTCGGCGACCTGTTGCGCTTCGTGCGCTCGTGGGACCGCGCCAACCCGCTGGTGGTGCATTGCTATGCGGGCATTAGCCGCTCGACCGCGGGTGCGTTCGTCACCGCCTGCGCGCTCAATCCGCGGCGCGACGAGGCGACCATCGCGCGCGCGTTGCGCGCGGCCTCGCACACCGCGACGCCGAACATCCGCATCGTGACGCTCGCCGACCGCATGCTCGGGCGCGAGGGCCGCATGGTCGCGGCGATCCGGTCGATCGGTCCCGGCATGGCGGCTTATGCGACCGAACCGTTCCGGCTCGACCTGGAATAGCCCCTCCCCAACCCTCCCCCGCAAGCGGGGGAGGGAGTAAACAAAGTCATGGCCGAAACCGTCCTCACGCCGATCGAAATCGGGCTCACCGCAGCGATCGTGGCGGTGGAGGATGGCGAGCCGGCCATTCTCATCGCGGGCGATGGCGGAAACACCGAACCTCGCGCCGGCCTGCCGTTCGGCCCGTTCGATCCGCTGGCGCATCGCACCTTCGAGATCGGCCTGCGCGAATGGGTCGAGGCGCAGACCGGCCTGCGCGTCGGCTATGTCGAGCAGCTTTATACGTTCGGCGATCGCGGCCGTCACGCTGGACCCGCCGACGTCGGCCCGCACATGGTTTCGGTCGGCTATCTCGCGCTCACCCGCATGCCGGAGAGCGCAGCCGCGCTGAATACCGGCGGCGCGGGCTTCGAGCCGTGGTACCGCTTTTTCCCATGGGAGGACTGGCGCGAGAAGCGCCCCGCGATCCTCGAGGACATCATCCCGCTGCTGAACGAATGGACCGGCGCCTCGCACGGCGAACTCGGGCGCGCGCTCGGCTGGCGCGCGCGGCTGCGGCTGTGCTTCGGCGTCGGCGGCTCGCCGTGGGACGAGGAGAAGGTGCTCGACCGCTACGAAATGCTCTACGAGGCGGGCTTGATCGAGGAAGCCAAACGCGATGGGCGCGCGGCGGCGCTCACCCGTGACAAATTGCCGGTGCTGGGCGAGCCGATGCGTTTCGACCACCGCCGCATTCTGGCGACGGCGATCGCCCGGCTGCGCGCGAAACTCACATACCGCCCGGTGGTGTTCGAACTGCTGCCGGCCGAATTCACCCTCACCGAACTGCAGCACACCGTCGAGGCGATCTCCGGCCGGCTCCTGCACAAGCAGAATTTCCGCCGCCTCGTCGAAGGCACCGCGCTGGTCGAGCCGACCGGCGAAACGTCGACCGAGACCGGCGGCCGGCCGGCCGCGCTGTTCCGCTTCCGCCGCGAGGTACTGTCCGAACGCCCGGCGCCGGGGCTACGGCTCGGTGGCAGGGCTTGAACGTCGTTCAAATTTGAACTATGTTCATGGTTCCGGCGACAAAGACATGCGCCGGAGCCGCCGGCGCAATCGCGCGCGTGACGCCGCGGTTGGCCCATATCGGGGGTTGTCATGGATTTCATTGCCGCGGTCGTGGCGATCGTCGCGCTCGTCTTTGTGCTGAAGATGCGCAAGCGCATGAGCGATCTCGAACTGCGCATCGCGCAATTCACCGGGCTGCCGCCCGCGACCCCGCAAACCGCGCCAGTGATGCCGCCTGTCACGGAGCAGCCTTGGGCGCCGCCCTCCGAACGGATAGACGAACCCGCGATCGACCCCATCATCAAGGACGCCTCGCAGCCCGTTCCGCCCCCTCCGCCTGCTGAAGAACCCGGCGAACTGAGCAAGAGCTTCGAGGAACGCTTCGGCGCAAGCTGGGTGGTCTGGATCGGCGGGCTGGCGCTCGCGCTCGGCGGCATCTTCCTGGTGCAGTTTTCCATCGAGGCGGGCCTGATCGGTCCCGGCGTGCGCATCTTCCTCGGCGGCGTGTTCGCGGCGGCACTCATCGCCGCCGGCGAATGGATGCGCCGCAAGGAGATCGGCGGCAACCCGATCTACGCGGCGAACGCGCACATCCCGAGCATTCTCACCGCCGCCGGCACCACTGTCGCCTACGCAACGATCTATGCGGCCTATGCGCTTTACGGCTTCCTCGTGCCCGGCACCGCCTTCGTGCTGCTCGGCATCGTGGCGCTGGCGACACTTGCGGCAGCGCTCTTGCACGGGCCGGCGCTCGCCGCGCTCGGGCAGATCGGCGCGTTCGTCGTCCCGGCACTCGTTGCGAGCGACACGCCGAACTACTGGGCGCTCTACATCTATCTGGCGTTCGTCAGCGCCGGATCGTTCGCGCTCGCGCGTGTGCGGCTGTGGCGCTGGCTCGTCATCACGGCGGTCGCATTCGGCACGCTCTGGATGTTCGTCGGCCTTGAGGATACGCGTGTCGACTCGCTCACCCCCCATGCGCTCCACGTGGTGGCGAGCTTCGCGCTCGCCGCACTGATGATCGTGTCGGGACTGTTCTACGGCCCGGAAGCCGAAGAAGGCCGCATCGACCCGATCACGTCCGGCGCGGTCATCGCATCGCTGCTCACGGCGACGGTGCTCACCCTCGCCTACGATCACGCCGGCATCGCACTCAGCGTTTTCACGCTCGTCATCCTCGCGACCGTTGCGGTCGCCTGGCGCACCGAGGCGGCCGTTGCCGCCGTGCCGGTCGCGGGCGCGTTCGCTGCGCTCGTCATCGGCGACATGGCGGTCGGTTTCCAATGGACGTCGCTTACCGCGTCCGGCGGCCCCGCCATCGCGCCCGATCCCTCGCGCCTCTCCTACGGCACCCAGTTCACGCTCGGCTTCGGGTTTTCCGCTTTGTTCGCGGCCGCCGGCTTCCTCGCGCAGGGCCGCTCGACGCGGCCTCAGCCACCCATCATCTGGGCCGCGACCGCCGTCCTCGTGCCGCTCGCGATCCTGATCGCGCTCTACTATCGCATCTACGGCTTCGAACGCGCGCTCCCGTTCGCGGCGCTGGCGCTGCTGCTCGCCGCCCTGTTCGCGGTCGCAACCGAAATGCTGACCAGGCGGAGCCCGAGCCCCGGCAGCGCTTCAGCCGCCGCGATCTTCGCCACCGGCTCGATCGCGGCGCTCGCGCTGGCACTCACCTTCGCGCTGGAGAAGGGCTGGCTCACCGTCGCGCTCGCCCTGATGGTGCCGGGCACGGCCTGGGTTGCCGAGCAGCGTCCGCTGCCGTGGCTGCGCTGGCTGTGCGGCATCCTGGTTGCGCTGGTGATGCTGCGCATCGGCTACGAGCCGAGCATCATGGGCGGCGAGATCGGCACCACGCCGATCTTCAACTGGATCCTTTACGGCTACGGCATTCCGGCGGCAGCGTTCTGGGTCGCGGGCTGGCTGTTGCGCAAGCGCGCCGACGATGTGCCCTCGCGCATGGTCGATGCCGGTGCGATCCTGTTCACGGTGCTGACCGGCTTCCTCGAAATCCGGCACTATATCTATTCGGGCGACATCTATTACGCCTCGTCCGGCCTCGCCGAAGTCGCGCTGCAAGTCTGCGGCGGGCTTGCGATGGCGATCGGACTGGAGCGGCTGCGCGGCCGCACCAACTCGGTCGTGCATGATGTCGCGGCGCTTATCCTCGCCGCGCTGACGCTGGTCGTGGTCGGTTTCGGGCTGCTGCTGTTTGAGAATCCGCTGATCACCGGTGCGCCGGTCGGCGGGCCGTTCTTCAACCTGCTGCTGCTCGGCTACGCGCTCCCGGCCGCGCTTGCGGCGGCGCTTGGACTGATGACGCGCGAGACCCGCCCGCAAGGCTACCGCACGGTCGCGGCGGTCACCGCGGTCGTGCTCGCGCTGACCTATCTCTCGCTGATGGTGACGCGCGCCTTCCACGGCCCGGAGCTGACCGAAGGCCCGTTCACCAATGCCGAGGGTTACACCTATTCGGCGGTGTGGCTCGCCTTTGGTGTCGTGCTGCTGCTCATCGGCCTGTACCTGCGTTCGCAGCCGGTGCGCCTCTGCTCCGCCGCCGTGGTGCTGCTCACCATCGGCAAGGTGTTCCTGCTCGACCTCGCCGGGCTCACCGGCGTGTGGCGTGCGCTCTCGCTGATCTGCCTCGGCCTGGTGCTGGTCGGGATCGGGCGCCTGTACCAGAAGCTGCTGTTTGCCAGGAAGCCGGAGCCGCAAGCGGCACCAGCTTCGTAGCCCGCATGGAGCGCAGCGCAATGCGGGTTCGGTCCCGGATTTCGCTACGCTCCATCCGGGCTACAACTCCGCCGTCGCGAACAACCGGCGCCCGTTCACCCGGATATCCACGTCCTGCAGATATTTGCGCGCGCCCGCCGCCGAGACCGCGATGCCGAGCCCCGGCGCATCGGGCGCCGCGATCTCCCCGTTGGCGTCGGGCGTGAGGTGATTGTCCGTCATCTCCAAGGCGAGCGGTTTCGGCATCGCGGGGTATTCGCAGATCGTGTGACCTTCCAAGCCCGCGAACGGCTGCATCGATGCCGACAGCGCGAGGTGCGACGTGAAGGTGTGGTTGACGAAGGTCACGCCCTTGCCGACCGCGTAATCGGCGACGTCTTTCGACGGCCCGATCCCGCCGATGCGGCCGCAGTCGATCTGGATGAAGCCGACGCGCCCGTAGTCGATCAGATGCTTCGCCATGAAGACGTTGTGCGCGCCCTCGCCTCCCGCGAGCTTCACTGTCGCGCTTCGCTGCGCCAGCGCGCCGTATGCTTCGAGCGCGCTCGCCGCGAACGGCTCCTCGAACCAGATCGCGCGTGCCGCTTCGAGCGCCGGCAAGCGCTCCGCCGCGCGCGCGACATCGTCGATGAAAATCTGGCCGGTATCGACCAGCAGCATACCGTCATCGCCGAGCCCTTCGCGGGCGGCGGCAAAATGCTCCGCGTCCTGCCGTGCATCGCCGCGACCGATCGGACCCAGCCGAACTTCGCCGCAATGAAATTCCGCGCGCGCATCTCTTTCGCACGCGCAAGCGTCTCCTGCGGAGTGTCGCCGAATAGGACCGAGGCGTAGGGAGTCTTGGGATAACTGCGCCGATAGCCGAGCAGCCGCCACACCGGCTCACCGCGAGCCTGGCCGAGCAGGTCCCACAACGCCATCTCGATTCCCGAAACCGTATGCGGCGCCTGCAGCAGGTCCATCGAGTTGTACGCGACGTCCGACGAGATGCGCGCAATGTCGGCTTGATCGCGCAACGGCTTGCCGAGCACCGAGTCCGAAACCGGGCGGCACACACCGTGCGACTTCGGGCAGACGAACGCCGCGATCGAGGGCAACGGCGCCGCCTCGCACTCGCCCCATCCGGTGTGCCCGCCGGCCGCGACGCGCACCAGCAGCGCGTCCTGGCTGCCGTCGGCCTCGTCGGTGACGTCGGGCATCGCCAGATAGAAAAAATCGACGGCTTCGATTTGCATGCTTTGCTTCCCTCAAGAACGAAAGCTTGGCACGAAATCGCCGGATCGGCGCGCGGCAGACTCTTCTGTCCCCTCTCCCGCGAGCGGGAGAGGGTAGATCCTATAAACCTGCCTAATCCAGGATCTTGCACTCGCCGTTTATGCACCGCGTCGGGCCGGTGCAAGCCGGAACGCAAACGCGCGGCGGAGGGGGCGTGACGCAAACATCGTCCACGCACCGGCTCGGCCGGCGGCAATTGGTCGGAGTACAGGCCGGCGCCGTGCAGACACCATTTACGCAGCGGTTTGGCGAACGGCAGCTCCTCGGATTGCAAGCCTGCGCGACAGGCTCGACGGCGAACTTGACGGTTACCGTCACGTCGTTGGCATCGATGCTCAGGAATCGCGTTCCCCCGGTCGCATTGCTGGCGAGATCGAACGAGAGGATCACGCTTTGCGGCGTGGCATTGCTGACGCGTATTCCGGAAATGCCGTCGCGCGGGCTGATGCTCAGCTGCGCCAGGGTGACGCGCGAGAAGTCGAAGAAACCATTGCTCGCGAGCGTCAACGCGGGCGTCGTCCCCGCCTTGACGGTTTTCGGCGTGACGCTGAGCGGGGCCTGAGCTTGCGCCGAGGAAATGAACAGAGACAGGAAAGCGATTGCCACGAAGCCGGCGAGCGGTCGAAATCTCGCATGAGTTCTCATGATTGCACCTTGTGA
>JAXDOA010000580.1:0-2622 GCA_034669125.1 Hyphomicrobiales bacterium | reverse complement strand
CAAGCGGGGGAGGGGGCACACCGCCCGTGTGCGAATGACTCGCATCTCCGCCATTCCCGGCCTGCCGCCGCTGATCGCCGCCGCGGCGCTGCTCGCCATGTGGGAGCTCGCCGCGCGCACATTCGACATCTCAGGGCTGCCGCCGGCGCATGCCGCGCTGCGCGAGGTCCCGGCGATCCTCGGCGACCCCGAAGCGCTGCTCAACATCCTCGCCTCGATCCGCCGCATGCTGATCGGCTTCGCGCTGGCGCTCATCTTCGCCATACCGGTCGGCCTGATGATGGGGCGCGCGCGCCTCGTCGCGGCGTTCTTCAATCCGCTGCTGATGATCATCTACCCGGTGCCGAAGGCCGCGCTGATGCCGATCATCATGCTGTGGCTCGGCGTCGGCGATGCCTCGAAGACGCTGGTCATCTTTCTCGGCGTCAGCCTGCCGGTGATCTATCACAGCTATCAGGGGGCGCGCGCGGTGGAAGAGAAGATGCTGTGGTCGGCCGCCGCCATGGGCATGGACGCGCGCGCACGCCTGTTGCGCGTCGTGTTTCCGGCAGCGCTGCCCGAGATCATGGTCGGCGTGCGCACCGGCCTTGTGCTCGCGCTCATCACCATGGTGACGAGCGAGATGATCGCGCGCAAACAGGGCGTCGGCGACATCCTGTTCAACGCGCTCGCGATGGCGCAGTACGAAACCGTCTACGCCACCATCGTGATCATCGGGCTGCTCGGCTTCGTGATCGATGTCGGCTTCGAGTGGCTGCGCCCGCGCCTGGTCGGCTGGGCCGACCCGGTGCACGAAATCGCCGTGGTGGGCTCGACATGACCGCCGCGCGCCGTACCGGCGAAATCGCCATCGGCATCCTGCCGATCGCGCTGGTGATCGCGCTGTGGCACGGCATCGCGATGTCGGGCATCGCTCCGGCGGTGCTGCTGCCGCCGCCGGCGGCCGTGTTCGCGCGGCTGATCGAGCAGGCCGGCAATCCGCTGTTCCTCGAGCAGGTGGGCATCACGCTGTTCCGCCTGTTCGCCGGCTTCTCCATCGCGCTCGTCGTCGGCGTCACGCTCGGCGTTGCGGCGACCGGGAGCAAGCTCATCGAGTCGCTGATCAAGCCGCTGGTGCGCGTGCTCGCGCCGCTGCCCAAGGTCGCGCTCTATCCCGCGATGGTGCTGATCCTCGGCTTCGACGACGCGTCCAAGATCGCGCTGGTGGTGGCCGACGCCGTGTTCCCGATCCTGCTCGCGACCTGGCAGGGCACGTCCGCGGTCGATACCAAGCTCGTCTGGTCGGCGCGCGCCGCCGGCTGCCCGCCGCGCCGCGCTCTGTTCACCGTGGTGCTGATGGCGGCGCTCCCGTCGGTGCTGACCGGCTGCCGCATCGGCTTGATCATCTCATGCATCGTGGTGTTTCTCGCCGAGATGATCACCTCGACCGACGGCCTCGGTTATCTGCTGGTGCGCGCGGGCCGCAACTTCCAGACGGTCGACATGTTCGCGCCGCTGATCTCGATCTCGATTTTGGGCCTGACGCTCAATGCGGGGTTCAACGCGCTGCGCAGGTGGATGTTGCGGGGATTTGCCGAGGAGGGGTGAGGCTGTAGGGCGCAATAAGCGACGCGAAGCGGAGCGCATTGCGCCGAGAAGCGGCGGCGCAGTGCGCTTCGCTTACTGCGCCCTACGGGCCGGTATCTCCCGCGCCAGGTTGCTGATAGCGTTCTTCTCCACACGGGAGGACATATGAAATCGATTTGCCAGCTTGCCGCCGTAATTTTGGCGCCCCTGTTACTCGGAGCGGGATCGAATTCCGTCCTTGCCCAAACGCTCAAACAGCAGATCGTCGGCACGTGGACCTTCGTTGTCACCGAAGCCACGCTGCCCGATGGCAAGAAGATGCGGCCGTTCGGCGACACGCCCAAGGGCACGCTCATCTTCACCGAAGACGGCCGCTTCGCTTCGGTCCAGGTCGCCGCCGGCATTCCCAAATTCGCGTCGAACAGCCGCGTCACGGGGACGGCCGAAGAAAACGCGGCCGTCGTAAAGGGCAGCATCGCGTTGTTCGGCAATTACACGGTCGACGAGGCCACCAAGACGGTGACCTACAAGATCGAGTCGTCCACCTTTCCGAACTGGGAGGGCGCTGAACAAAAACGACCGGTCGAATCCATCAGCGGCGATGAATTGAGATTCGGCAATCCGGGCGGATCGATTCAAGGCGCGTCGACCTTGAATATCTGGAAACGCGCCAAGTAGCGCGCGCAGCGCGTAGGATGGGTTGAGCAAAAGCGAAACCCATCACCTCTCTGTTCAATCTCGGGAAAGACGGCGGGTTACGCCTTCGGCTAACTCGCCCTACGATCTGCAAATAGTCCTTGACCTAGGATCGGACTTATATCACAATACACGCACCCTGCTCGCTGAGGGGCGCACTCATGAGGCGTCTTGAGCGTGGAGCAGGCCGGAGGCGGGGCTGGAGATACGGCCCTTAACGTCTTCGGCAGCCGGTGCCCGGCATTTCCGGGCCTCGTGCTGGTGCGGCGCCCGCGGGCGAGGTTCGCACCCTCGCACTCGGGCGGCGTCGGGGCTCCGCCCGGAGGTACTATGGCCTCCTGCCAGGAGCTGGCTGACGGC
>JAXDOA010000579.1:0-2592 GCA_034669125.1 Hyphomicrobiales bacterium | reverse complement strand
CAGGATTTTCTGCCGCAATCCGGCCGGTATGCCGGGCGGCATCACGGCGTCGCCGTCGAACTGCCAATGCGGAAAATCCGAGGAATAGAGCAGCATGTCATCGCAACGCAGGTGAGCGATGGCGCGTTCCGTGTCTTCGGCCGATGCCGGGGCGTCGAGCGGCTGGATGGTGAGGCGGAAATGGTCGCGCACGATCTCGGACGGGCTCCGGTCGACCCAGGGCACCTCGGTGCGCGCGCCGCGCCAGAATTTCGAAAAGCGCCACAGGAACGCCGGCAGCCAGGTCACGCCTGATTCGATCAGCACCACCTTCAGCTTGGGATACTTGGCGAATACGCCCTCGGTGATCAGGCTCGCGACCTGGCTCTGAAAGCCCTGCGATTGGCTGGTGTAGTCCTCCACATACGACGTCGGCCAGCCGAGCGACGTCACCGGGTTGCGGTAGTTCGACCCCGCATGGATGCCGACGGCCAGGCCATGCCGTTCGGCGGCCGCGAAAATCGGCCAGTTGTGGCGGCGCCCGAGCGGCGTCTCCTGCATCGCCAGCACGAGGATCTGCACAAAGCGGCGATCCTTGGCGCAGCGCTCGATCTCGTCGACCGCGTATTCGACGTTCTGCATCGGGATCACGATGGAGGCACGCAGGCGCGGATCGCGGTCGAGCCATTCCTTCACGACCCAGTCGTTCAGCGCGCTGGTGAACGCGCGCGCCATGTCCTCGTTGTAGATGAGCTGCACGCCATAGAGGCAATTGAGGATCGCGTGGCTCGCGCCCCAGCGGTCGCACACCTGTGCGGTGAGTTTTCCCGCGTCGGTCGCCGCGTAGCCGTTAGCCCCGCGAAAATCCGGGCGCGCGGTGATCGGTGCATTGGGCGGATAGGCGGCGGATTCGAGCGAACCCATGCCGCGCTCCTCCACCGAGTCGCGCCAGTAGGTTTCCAGATACGGCAACAGGACCTCGTTGCCGGTCACGGTCGGGTGCACGTCGCAGTCGATGGCGTTGATGGTCATCGTTACCCCCGCGCCGCGCACCACACCCCGGTGAGGATCAGCGCAAAGCCGACCACATGATAGCCCATCAGCGGCTCGCCGAGCAGCACGCCGGTCAACAGCGCCGTGAAGATCGGAATGAGGTGCAGGAACACCCCGGCGCGGTTCGGACCGATCAGTTCTACGCCGCGCGTCCACGACGCAAAGGCCACGATGGTGGAGAAGATCGTGACAAAGACGATGGCCGAGACCGTCAGCAGCGTCGGCTGCAGCACAAAGCCGGTCGAATACTCCCAGGCAAACGCCGGCAGCATGGCGACGCCGGAGATCAGGCAGAACACGAACATGAAGCTCAAGGGGTGAATGTTCGGCCGCCAGCGCAGCGAGGCCGAATACACCGCCCACAGCACCAGGTTGATGAGGATCAGGATGTCGCCGATGTTGAAGGCGAAATGCGTCAGCACGCCCGGATCGAGCTTGCTGATGATCGCGAGCACGCCGAAGAGCGAGATGACGATCCCGGCGAGCTGCCCGCGGGTCAGCCGGTCGCCGAACATGACGGCGCTGGCGACCGCGATGAACACGGGGCCAAGCGAATTCATCACCGAGACGTTGAGCGCGGTGGTGAGCTGGAGCCCGACGAATTGCAGCGCGCCGAACACGGCCCCGCCGATCAGCGCGAGATAGATGAGCACGCCGAAATGGCGGCGGAACAGCGGCCAGTCGCGCACGAGATATCCGTGGATGAACGGAAACAGGATCGCGGCCGCCAGCAGCCAGCGCAGCGTCGTGATCGCGAGCGGCGGAACGTGGCCCGCGATCGCGCGGCCCATCAGGTGATTGCCCGACCAGCACAGGCTGCCGAGCGAGAGCAGGAGATAGGGGTTGCCCCACAGGCCCCCGCGAGGCTTTGCTTCGGGCATGCGGCGAACGCTAGCCGCGCGACGCGGCAGCAGGCGGATTGAGCCCGTCGCGATTGTAGATGTCCTCGCGGAACTGCACGACGCCGTCGGCCGCCGCCCATGCGGTGATGTAGACCCAATGCAGCGGCACCGGCGGCGGCTTGAGCTTCGCGTCCGTGCGTGCGCCGGATTTGATCACGTCGTCGATCTCGATGCGCGACCAGCCCGAAGTCTCGGACAAGAGCCACACCACGAGATCGCGCACGTTCTGAATGCGCATGCAGCCCGAGGAGTCGAAGCGCACGTCGTCGCCGAACAAGTTCTTGTACGGCGTATCGTGCATGTAGACGCCGTGGGCACTCGGGAAGTTGATGCGGATGGTGCCAAGAGAATTCTTTTCGCCCGGGTCCTGCTTGAACCTGTAGTTCACGGCTTCTTCGGAGAACCAGTTCACCTGCGCGGGCGTGAGTTCGTTGTTCTTCGGGTCGAAAATGCGGATACCGTAGCGCGTGAGATAATCCGGCTCGGCCTGCATCTTGGGGATCAGGTCCTTGCGCACGATCGACACCGGCACGGTCCAGAACGGGTTGAAATTGATCTCGACGATCCTGCTGTTCAGCTCGGGCGAGGGCCGGTCCGGCTTGCCGGCGACCGCGATGTGACGCGACATCACCGTGCCATTCTCGATCGCCTCGAGCTG
>JAXDOA010000578.1:0-8016 GCA_034669125.1 Hyphomicrobiales bacterium | reverse complement strand
TCCTGGAGCACTTCCGGTTCGTCAAGGACCACACCAAGGTCACGCCGAAGATGACCATTCCGTCGCCCTCGGTGCTGCACTTCCGCGGCGGACGCAAGGGCATCGCGAAGGATGTCTATCCGGGGCTCGACGCGTTCTTCGACGACCTCGCCAAGGCCTACAAGGATGCGGTCGCGGGCTTCTACAAGGCGGGCTGCCGCTACCTGCAGTTCGACGACACCGTGTGGGCCTATCTGTGCTCGCAGAAGGAGCTGGATCTCGCCAAGCAGCGCGGCGACGATCCGAGCGGCCTGCAGCAGACCTACGCCAGGGTGATCAACGAGGCGATCAAGGATCGCCCGGCCGACATGACGATCACCACCCACGTGTGCCGCGGCAATTTCCGCTCCACCTGGATTTCCGAAGGCGGCTACGAGCCGGTGGCCGAGACGCTGTTCGGCAAGGTGAACTACGACGGCTATTTCCTCGAATACGACACCGAGCGGGCCGGCGGCTTCGAGCCGCTGCGTTTCGTGCCGAAGGGCAACAAGCAGATCGTGCTCGGGCTGGTCACCTCCAAGTCCGGCACCCTGGAGAAGAAGGACGACATCAAGAAGCGCATCGACGAGGCGTCCAAATTCGTCGCCCATGAGCAGCTTTGCCTCTCGCCGCAGTGCGGCTTTGCCTCGACCGAGGAAGGCAATGTGCTGACCGAGGAGGCGCAGTGGAACAAGATGAAGATGATCCGGGAGATTTCGAAAGAGGTGTGGGGTTGAAGGGTGTTGACCTGAAGCGCCCGCAAAACCACTATTGCGCCAAACGCGCCCGATCCGCGCGCCCTAACGACGGGAGAGCCCCATGGCCTTGGAAACCGGAGCCGACTTTACCAAATCCGTGCTGAAGCGCTGGGAGGACATCCCCGATCCGCGCCTGCGCGAGGTGATGCAATCGGCCATCAAGCACCTGCACGGCTTCGTGTCCGACGTGAAGCCGACCGGCGCCGAGTGGTTCAAGGCGATCCAGTTCCTCACCGCGATCGGCCACAAGTGCGATGACAAGCGCCAGGAGTTCATCCTCGCCTCCGACGTGATGGGGGTGAGCATGCTGATCGACGACATCAACAACCGGCGCATCGAAGGCGCGACGCCCTCCACGGTCGAAGGCCCGTTCCACATTCCGGACGCGCCGGAAGTCGCGCATGGCGCCGACATGGCCAAGGGCGCGCCGGGCATTCCGTGCTTCGTTTCCGGCACGGTTCGCGGCTTGAGCGGCGAGCCGGTCGGCGGCGCGATCCTCGACCTGTGGCAGACCGACGGCGAAGGCCTCTACGAGGAGCAACGCCGCACGGCCGAGCCCTGGATGCGCGGCATTTATCGCTCGAAGCCGGACGGCTCATACTCGATCCGCACCGTCGCGCCGATCAGCTACAGCATCCCGATGGACGGGCCGATCGGCGAGTTCTTCGGCCGCACCACCATGAGCCACATCCGCCCCGCGCATATCCATTTCGCCATCTCGGCGCCTGGCTACCACGGCGTCGTAACGCACCTGTTTCAGAAGGGCGACAAATTCATCGACAATGACGTGGTCTACGGCGTGAAGGCGCCGCTGGTCGTCGCGTTCGTGAAGCGCCCGCCCGGCAAGGCGCCGAACGGCGACACGGTCGACACGGAGTTTTACGAGGTGAAGTACGACTTCGTGCTGGAAGAGAAGCAGGCGGCGCTCGCCGCTGCCGAATAGTCAGCCGTTCCTGTGCAGCGTACCCGGCCGCCGTTCCGCGCCGACCATGTCGGCAGCCTGCTTCGCCCCGCGGCCCTGAAGGAAGCGCGCGCCAGGCGTGCCAAGGGCGAGATTTCAGCTCCCGATCTTAAGGCCGTGGAGGACCGCGAGATCGAGCGCGCCATCAGGAAGCAGGAAGAGGTTGGCCTGCAGGCCGCGACCGACGGCGAGTTCCGCCGCTCGTGGTGGCACCTCGATTTCCTCTGGGGCCTCGACGGCGTCGAGAAGCACGTGATGGAAACCGGCGTCGCGTTCGCGGCGGTGAACACGCGCAACGAGGGCATCAAGGTCACCGGCAAGGTTGGCTACACCAGCCATCCGATGATCGAGCACTACAAGTTCGTCGCCGACCACACCAAGGTGACGCCGAAGATCACGATCCCGGCGCCCTCCGCGATCTACGGCCGCCCGACCGCGACTCCGATCGACAAGACGGCCTACAAGGACCTCGATTCATTCTTCCACGACGTCGGGCAGGCGTACCGCAAAGCGGTACGCGCGTTCGCCGATGCCGGCTGCCGCTACCTGCAGCTCGACGAAGTGTTCATCGCGATGTTGTGCGACGAGAAGTATCGCCAGCAGATGCGCGACCGCGGCGACGACCCGGAAAAACTCGGCGAAATCTACGGCGACCTGATCAACGCGGCGATGTCGGACATTCCGGACGACATGACGATCACGATGCACATGTGCCGCGGCAACTACAAATCGACTTTTATGGGCGCCGGCGGCTACGACGCCGTGCAGGAGATCCTGTTCAACAAGATCAACGTACACGGCTACTTCATGGAGTACGACGACGCGCGCTCCGGCGGGTTCGAGCCGCTGCGCATGCTGCCGAAAGGCAAACAGGTCGTGCTCGGCATCGTGACGACGAAGACCGGCACGCTCGAGAGCAAGGACGATCTCAAGCGCCGCATCGACGAGGCCGCGAGGTTCGTAGCCCTCGACCAGCTTTGTCTCTCCGGCCAGTGCGGCTTTGCATCGACCGAGGAAGGCAACGTGCTGACCGAGGACGAGCAATGGGCCAAGCTTAGGCGCATCGTCGAAGTGGCGGGAGAAGTTTGGGGGTAATCACGATCGTCATCACCGGGCCGCCGCGCAGCGGCGAGACCCGGTGACCCCGATAGATTTGGCACCATCGTGCCTTCCTTGTCGGGATGGCCGGGCACCAGGGCGTTTACGCCCGTCTTCGACGTGCTATGCCCGGCCATGACGAAAATGAGAGATGAGATTGATGCGACGCACCACCCCACCCTTCCGCGCCGACCACGTCGGCAGCTTCCTGCGCACCGCGGCCATCAAGCAGGCACGGGCACAGCGCGAGAAGGACGCGATCACGGCCGAACAGCTCAAGGCGGTCGAGGACGCCGAAATCAGGAAGATCATCGGCAACCAGGAAGCCTGCGGCCTGCAGCTTGCGACCGACGGCGAATTCCGCCGCTCATGGTGGCACTTCGATTTTCTCTGCGGCCTCGACGGCGTGAAGATGAAGCAGATCGATCACGGCATCCAGTTTGCCGGCGTGCAGACCAAGGCGGAGCGGCCCGACATCGTCGGCAAGGTCGGATTTTCCAGCCATCCGATGATCGAGCACTTCAGGTATCTGAAGGCGAATACGCGCGTCACGCCGAAGATGACCATCCCCTCGCCGACGCTCTTACATTTCCGCTTCGGCCGCCAGTCGATCCCGACAACGCTCTATCCCGATCTCGATCAGTTCTTCGACGATCTCGGCGCGACCTACGCCAAGGTCGTGCAGGCGTTCTACGACGCCGGCTGCCGCTATCTGCAATTCGACGACACCATCTGGGCCTTCCTCTGCTCCGAGAAGGAGCGCGCGCAGGCGCGCCAGCGCGGCGACAATCCGGACGAATTGCCGGAGAAATACGCCAAAATGATCAACCAGGCGCTGGCCGCGAAGCCCGCCGACATGACCATCACCACGCACATCTGCCGCGGCAATTTCCGCTCGACCTGGATTTCCGAGGGCGGCTACGAGCCGGTCGCCGAAACCCTGTTCGGCAAGCTGAATTACGACGGCTACTTCCTCGAATACGACACCGACCGCGCGGGCGGCTTCGAGCCGCTGCGCTTCGTGCCCCAGGGCAACAAGCAGATCGTGCTCGGGCTGGTGTCGTCCAAGATCGGCGCGCTCGAGAGCAAGGACGACATCAAGCGCCGCATCGACGAGGCCTCCAGATTCGTCGCGCCAGAGCAGCTCTGCGTCTCGCCGCAATGCGGCTTCGCCTCGACCGAGGAAGGCAACGTGTTGAGCGAGGACGAACAATGGGCCAAGCTGCGGATGATCGTTGAGCTGGCAGACGAGGTTTGGAAGTAGCCACAAACTTCGTCATGCCCGGCCTTGTGCCGGGCATCCACGTCTTTCTTGATGGCACCACGGCAAGTCGTGGATGGCCGGGACAAGCCCGGCCATGACGAAAGGATAGGGTGGACATGGCTGGATACGTCGAAGGCAAGGTCGCCATCGTCACCGGCGGTGGGCGCGGCATCGGGCGCGCCATCGCAATGCTGATGGCGAAGGAAGGCGCGAGCGTCGTCGTGGCCGATGTCGGCGCGGCGCTCGACGGCTCAGGCGGCGATCAGGGCCCCGCGCACGACGTGGTGAAGGAAATCGAAACCGCGGGCGGCAAGTCGGTCGCCTCGACGCTCTCGATCACCGAACCGCAGAACGCCGAAGCGATCGTGAAGTCCGCGATCGACACGTTCGGCCGCGTGGACATTTTGGTGAACAACGCCGGCATCCTGCGCGACCGCATCTTTCATCGCATGAGCTGGTCGGACTGGCACGACGTCATCAACGTGCACCTCAACGGCTCGTTCAACATGGCGCGCGCCGTCGCGGGACATTTCCGCGAGCAGGAATCGGGCGCAATGGTGCACATGACCTCGACCTCGGGCCTGATCGGCAATTTCGGCCAGGCGAACTACATGGCGGCAAAGCTCGGTATTCACGGTCTCGCACGCGGCATCGCGCTCGACATGGCGCGCTTCAACGTGCGCTCCAACTGCATCTCGCCGTCCGCCTGGAGCCGCATGATCGGTTCGATCCCGACCGAGACCGACGCCGAGAAGCTGCGTGTCGAGCGCCTGAAGCAGATGACGCCCGACAAGATCGCGCCGCTCGCTGTCTATCTCTGCTCCGACAGAGCCGACGGCATCTCGGGGCAGATCATCGGGGTACGCAACAACGAGATCTTCCTCTACTCGCAGCCGCGCCCGATCCGCGTGCTGCACCGCTCCGACGGCTGGACCGTCGAGAAACTCGACGCCCAGCTCAAGAATGCCTTCAAGCAATCGTTCACGCCGCTCGAGCGCTCGGGCGACGTGCTCAATTGGGACCCGGTCTGATGGCGATCGTCTACGACAAGCTGCTCGCGCTGAAGATTCCCGAGGTCGAGCGGACGTATACCAGGCGCGATCCGATCTTCTACGCGTTGAGCCTCGGCTTCGGGCAGGACCCGATGAACGCGGACCAGCTTGCCTTCGTGCTGGAGAACGACCCGAAAGTGCTGCCGACCTTCCCGGTGGTGGTCGCGCAGCCCGGCATGTGGGCGCGCGATCTCGACACCGGCATGGACTGGGTGAAGATCGTGCACGGCGAGCACCAGGTGGTGATGCACAAGCCGCTGCCCGCGGCCGGCACCGTGACGAGCCAGACGCGCGTGATCGACGCGATCGACAAGGGGCCCGGCAAGGGCGCACTGATCATCTCGCAGCGCAAGGTGTACGACAAAGCCACCGGCGAGCTTTACACGACCATCACGCAGACCACATTCGGGCGCGGCGACGGCGGCTTCGGCGGGCCGCAGCGCCCCTCCCCCGTGCCGCACACGATCCCAGAGCGCACGCCCGATGCCACATGCGATCTGCCGACCAGACCCGAGATGGCGCTGCTCTATCGCTGGAACGCCGACATGAACCCGCTGCATTCCGATCCGGCGATCGCCGCGAAGGCGGGCTTTCCGCGCCCGATCCTGCACGGGCTTGCGACCTTCGGCGTCGCGGGCCATGCGATATTGAAGACCATGTGCGGCTACGATCCGGCGCGCTTCAAATCGATTGCGGTCCGCTTTTCGGCGCCGGTCTATCCGGGCGAGACGATCCGCACCGAGATGTGGAAGGACGGCAGCGTCGTGAGCTTCCGCGCGCGACTGGTGGAACGCGACGTGATCGTGCTGAACAATGGAAAGGTTGAGATCGAGAACTAATGGCCTCAACCCGCGACACCGAAGAAATTGCCAGCATCCGCGCGGCGGTGCGCGCGCTGTGCGCCGGCTTTCCGGGCGAATACTGGCGCAAGCTCGACCGCGAGCGCGCTTACCCCACCGAGTTCGTCGATGCGCTGACCAAAGCGGGCTTTCTCGCGGCGCTGATCCCCGAGGAATACGGCGGCAGCGGGCTGACCATGTCGTCGGCCATCGCGATCATGGAAGAAATCCAGGCCGCTGGGTGCAACGGCGCGGCCTGCCACGCGCAGATGTACACCATGGGCACCGTGCTGCGTCACGGCAGCCCGGACCAGAAGCAACGCTATTTGCCGAAGATCGCGAGCGGCGAATTGCGCCTGCAGGCGTTCGGCGTGACCGAGCCGACCTCCGGGACGGACACGCTCGCGTTGCGCACCACCGCGGTGCGCGACGGCAACGACAGCTATGTCGTCAACGGACAGAAGATCTGGACCTCGCGCGCGGAGCATTCCGACCTGATGCTGCTGCTGGCGCGCACCACGCCGCGCGAACAGGTGAACAAGCGCACCGAGGGCCTGTCGGTGTTTCTGGTCGAGATGAAGGCTGCGGGCGAAAATCTGAAGATCAATCCGATCCGCACCATGATGAATCACGCCACCACCGAGGTGTTCTTCGACGATCTGCGCGTGCCGGCGGAAAATCTCGTCGGCGAGGAAGGCATGGGTTTCCGCTACATCCTCTCCGGCATGAATGCCGAACGCATCCTGATCGGCGCCGAGTGCATCGGCGACGCCAAATGGCTGATCGAGAAGGCGACGCACTATGCCAGGGAGCGCTCGGTGTTCGGGCGCCCCATCGGGCAGAACCAGGGCATCCAGTTTCCGATCGCACGCGCCTATGCGCAGATGCGCGCCGCCGAACTGATGGTGCATGAGGCGGCCGCGCTCTACGAACAGGGCAAGGATTGCGGCGCGGAGGCCAACATGGCGAAGATGCTGGCGGCCGACGCGTCCTGGGCCGCGGCCGACATGTGCGTGCAGACCCACGGCGGCTTCGGCTTCGCGGAAGAATTCGACATCGAGCGCAAGTTCCGCGAGACCCGGCTCTATTCGGTGGCGCCGATCTCGACCAACCTCATTCTCTCATACCTCGCCGAGCATGTGCTGGGCTTGCCGAGGTCGTACTAGATGCTCCCGCTCGAGGGCCTTCTCGTCGTTTCGCTCGAACAGGCGGTCGCGGCGCCGACCTGCTCCTGCCGGCTTGCGGACGCCGGCGCGCGCGTCATCAAGATCGAACGCCCGGAGGGCGACTTCGCGCGCGGCTATGATTCGCTGGCGCGCGGCGAGAGCGCCTATTTCGTCTGGCTCAATCGCGGCAAGGAGTCGGTCGTTCTCGATCTGACCAAGCCCGACGACAAGGCGCTGATGGAGAGGCTGCTCGCCAGGGCCGACGTGTTCATCCAGAATCTGAAACCCGGCGCGATTGCCAAGCTCGGCTTTGCCATCGACCGGCTGCGCCGCGACTATCCGCGGCTGATCTGCGTGTCGATCTCGGGCTTCGGCGAGAGCGGCCCTTACGCGGCGCGCAAGTCCTACGATTTGCTGGTGCAGGCCGAGAGCGGGCTCGCCTCGGTCACCGGCTCGCCGGATGCGCCGGCGCGCGTCGGCGTGTCGGTCACCGACGTGGCGTCTGGCATGAACGCCTACGAGGCGGTGCTGGAGGCGATCATCGGGCGCGGCCGCACCGGCCAGGGCGCAACGATTGCCGTGTCGCTGTTCGACGCGATGGCGGACTGGATGACGGTGCCGCTGCTGCATCATGAGGGCGGCCAGTCGCCGAAGCGGCTCGGGCTGTCGCACCCGTCGATCGCGCCCTACGGCGTGTTCAAGACCAAAGATGGCGCCGATATCCTGATTTCGATCCAGAACGACCGCGAGTGGCGCCTTTTGGCGAAGGACGTGATGGGCGACGCGCCACTTGCCGCCGATCCGCGATTTGCCACGGTTGCAGATCGGGTAAAAATCCGGCCCGAAACCGACGGCAAGGT
>JAXDOA010000577.1:0-4308 GCA_034669125.1 Hyphomicrobiales bacterium | reverse complement strand
TGCGCTTGACCATGTCGGGCTTGAGCACGCCGGGCGCCGACAGGCCGAGGAAGATATCCGCGCCCTCGATGACGTCGCCGAGCTTTCGTTTGTCGGTTTTCTGCGCGTAGACCGACTTCCAGCGATCCATCAGCGAGGTGCGGCCTTCGTAGACGACGCCTTCGATGTCGCAAACCCAGATGTTCTCGCGTTTCGCGCCCATCGAAACCAGAAGATTGAGGCAGGCGAGCGCGGCGGCTCCCGCGCCCGAAGCGACGATTTTCACCTCGCCGATCTTCTTGGCCGTAAGATACAGCGCGTTCTGCACCGCGGCGGCGACGATGATGGCGGTGCCGTGCTGGTCGTCGTGGAACACCGGGATTTTCATCCGGGCTTTAAGCTTGTCCTCGATGTCGAAGCATTCCGGAGCCTTGAAGTCCTCCAGGTTGATGCCGCCGAAGGTCGGCTCCAGCGCGGACACGACCGTGACGACGTGGTCGACGTCATGCGCCTCGATCTCGATGTCGAACACGTCGATGCCCGCGAACTTCTTGAACAGGACCGCCTTGCCTTCCATCACAGGCTTGCCGGCGAGCGGACCGATATTGCCCAAGCCCAGCACCGCGGTGCCGTTGGAAACGACCGCCACCAGGTTCGCCCGCGCGGTCAGTTCGGCGGCCTGGGCCGGATCGGCGACGATCGCCTCGCAGGCCGCCGCGACGCCTGGCGAATAGGCGAGCGCCAGGTCGCGCTGGTTGCCGAGCGGCTTGGTCGGCTGAATCTCCAGCTTTCCGGGCTTCGGGAAGCGGTGATAGACCAGCGCGCCGGCGCGCAGGTCGTCGGATATCGTCGAGGCCATTGCCACACTCCGGTCCAATCAGGACCCACAGTATGGCATTTGCGCCGCCGGACAATCGGCGAACGGAGCCGTTCATGGTCAAGATTGTTATCGGCGTGCTCGCCGCCCTCGCCATCGCGGTCGGCGGCTATTTCGGCTTCGAGTATTACCTGCAGCAACGGATCGCGAACGACATCGAGGCCGCCTTCGCCAACGTGCGCGCGAGCGGCGCGAAGGCGAGCCACGGCAGGGTTGCCTTCGATCTGTGGAGCCGCACCATCACGGTCGCGGACATTGCGGGCGAGTTTACCGCCCAGCCCCCGGCCAGCCTGAAAATCGGCCGCGTGATTGCCAGCGGCGTGAGCCAGCGGGACGCCGGACGCTTCGCGGCTGACCGGATCGATGCCACGGATATCGAGGTCGCGGACGCCATCGGGCAGCAGACCGGCCTGCGGTTCAGCTATCAGGCGCCCCGCATCGAAGTGACGGAGTATTCCGGGCCATCGGGTCCGCAGCGGTCACTCGCAAGCACCGCGCCGGTCGACATCTACCGGTTCGCGCTGGAGCACTTTGCCGCCGTCACGGCGAAATCGGTGGCCGCTCCGACGGTGGCGGTCAAACTCTCAGCCATCGGATCTGCCGCCGGTGCCGGCGACTACAGCTACACGGGCGTGGCGCTGCGCGACATTAAGGACGGCAAGATCGCCGCATCGACGGTCGACCGCGTGACCTTCACGGCCGCGATGACGACCGCGGGGAAGACCGAGACCTTCACCGGCGACGTGGCCAATCTCGCGGCTTATGACTTCGATGCCGCCGCTACGATGGTTATGCTCGATCCGGCGCACGCGAATGACGACAGGTATTACCGCGCCTACCGGCAGATGACCGTCGGCCCCTACTCGGCGTCGTTCCAGCAAGGGCTCAAGATGCGCGTCGAGGGCGTGACCATCGACGATGTCGGCTTGCGGCCTTCAAGGCTGCAATTTCCGCAACTGATGGCAATCGTCGACGCCGCGCCGCCTCCCGGCACCACGCCGACAACCGAACAAATGCGCGATCTTCTCGGCAAGGTCGCCGGCATTTACGAGGGCATCCGCATCGGCAATGCCGAGGTGCGCGGCCTTTCCATGGATACGCCGCAAGGCCCCTTCCGGCTTGCCGCGATACGGCTCACCAACCTGGAGAACGGCAAGGTCGGCGAATTCGCCCTCGAAGGGCTCGACGCCAAGGCGCCGCAGGGGCCGGTCAAGGTCGGCCGCTTCGCCCTCAAGGCGCTCGATGTCGCCAACCTCGTGCGCGCGTCAGCACAATTCGCCACGCCGGGCCGAAACCCGTCGACCGAGCAACTGGCCGCGCTGCTCTTGCTGCTCGAAGGCACCGAGGTCGCGAACCTGGTCGCGCCCTACAAGGACACCAACAAGCCGATCAACATCGACACGCTGAACATCGCGTGGGGCCAGTTCGTCGGGCCGATCCCGACGCGTGCGCGTGTGACCATGAAAATGACCGGCCCGGTGGATGTGACCGATCCGGACCCCTTCAAGACGCTGGCTTTGTCGGGCATGAGCAACGCCAGTGTGAACTTCGATCTCGGCGCTGCGTGGACCGAGGGCACGCGCTCATTCGCGCTCGAACCGGCCACGCTCGAAATCGGCAACCTGTTTACCGCGGTGGCCCGCGCCTCGGTCGCCAACGTCCAGCGCGAGACATTTTCGTTGAACCCGCTGCAGGCCGCGATCATGGCGGCGCAGATCGAGGCCGGGCCGATCGAGATCGTGCTACGCGACACCGGCGGGATCGAGCTTGCGATCGCGCAACAGGCCCGTGCGCAAAACATTTCGCGTGAGGCGGCGCGGCGCACCATGACCGACAGCATCCGCGACAACGCCATGAAAATGGCGTCGGTCAATCCCGACGTGATGGCAATCGCCGGCGCGCTGACGCGCTTCATCGAGAACCCGCGCGGCACGCTGACGATCAAGCTTACCCCGAAGGGCAAGGTCGGGGCGATGCAGATCCTCGAGGCGATGAAGACCAGCCCGGTCGCGGCGCTGGCGCGCTTTCAGGTCGAGGCGACGACGGGGCGCTAGCTCTTCTCCGGCAGCGCCAGCCGGATATGCAGCTCCCTGAGCTGCTTGGCCGTCACCTCCGACGGCGCGCCCATCAGCAGGTCCTCGGCGCGCTGGTTCATTGGGAACAGCACGACCTCGCGCAGGTTCTCTTCGCCGCACAGCAACATCACGATGCGGTCGATGCCGGGCGCGATGCCGCCGTGCGGCGGCGCGCCGAGCGACAGCGCGCGCAGCATGCCGCCGAATTTCTCTTCCAGCGTCGCCTCCGGATAGCCCGCGATGGCGAACGCCTTCTTCATCACGTCCGGGCGATGATTGCGGATCGCGCCGGATGACAATTCGATTCCGTTGCAGACGATATCGTATTGGATCGCCTTGAGGCTAAGCAGCGTATCCTTGTCGTTCGGATCGAGCGCGAGGAATTGCTCCGGCTCCATGTTCGGCATTGAGAATGGATTGTGGGAGAAGTCGATCTTCTTCTCTTCCTCGCTCCATTCGAACATCGGGAAGTCGACGATCCAGCAGAACTCGAAGCGGTCCTTCTGGATGAGGCCCAGTTCCTCGCCGACCTTGGTGCGAGCCGGCCCGGTAAATTTCACGAACTGATCCGGGTTTCCCGCGACGAAAAACGCTGCGTCGCCGACGCCGAGGCCGAGCTGACCGGCGATCTGCTTGGTTCGGTCCGGGCCGATATTCTTGGCCAGCGGGCCGGCGCCGCCCTCCTCGCCCTCACGCCAGAAGATATAGCCCAGCCCCGGCTGCCCTTCGCCCTGAGCCCAGGAGTTCATGCGGTCCGCGAAGGCGCGGTTTCCCCCGCCGGGCGCCGGAATGGCCCAGACTTCGTTCTTGGAGTCGGCCGCCAGGATGTTTGCGAAGATCTTGAAGCCGGAGCCGCGGAACGCCTCGCTGACGTTCTGCATCTCGATCGGATTGCGCAGGTCGGGCTTGTCGGTGCCGTATTTGCGCAACGCCTCGCGGAACGGGATCAGCGGAAATTTCTGCGTGACCGGCTTGCCGTTAGCGAATTCCTCGAACGTGCCGCGCATCACCGGCTCGATCGCGGCGAACACGTCGTCCTGCGTGACGAAACTCATTTCCACGTCGAGCTGATAGAACTCGCCCGGCGAGCGGTCCGCGCGCGCGTCCTCGTCGCGAAAGCACGGCGCGATCTGGAAATAGCGGTCGAAGCCCGCGATCATGGTGAGCTGCTTGAACTGCTGCGGTGCCTGCGGCAGCGCATAGAACTTGCCCGGGTGCAGGCGCGACGGCACCAGGAAGTCGCGCGCGCCTTCGGGCGAGGACGCGGTCAGGATCGGCGTCTGGAATTCGAAGAAGCCCTGTTCCTTCATGCGGCGGCGGATCGAGTCGATGATCTGCCCGCGCTTGATGATGTTTTTGTGCAGCCGCTCGCGCCGC
>JAXDOA010000576.1:0-3195 GCA_034669125.1 Hyphomicrobiales bacterium | reverse complement strand
TCTACATCCGCAAGGTCGAGAAGGTGGACGGCAAACTCTATAATCCGGAGTTCGCGACCTTCGAGAACGTGAAGGATCCGGGCAAGACTGCGAAGTAGCCTCTTGCCACAAACGCGGTGAGCCCCCTCCCCCGTTTACGGGGGAGGGTTGGGGAGGGGGCAATTTACGTGCTGAGCCTGCAGCTTCCCCCTCCTAGCCTCCCCCGCAAGCGGGGGAGGGACGCACCGAGCAAGCCGGCCCGCCCATGCTGACCATCCTGTTCGACGGTATCGCCTACGGCATGCTGCTGTTCTTGGTGTCGTGCGGGCTCGCGGTCACGCTCGGCCTCATGAACTTCGTCAATCTCGCCCACGGCGCATTCGCCATGGCGGGCGGCTATATCACTGTCATCCTGGTGAACCGCGCGGGCCTGCCGTTCCTCGCCTCGCTGCCGCTCGCCTTCATCTTCACCGCAATTGTCGGCGCGGTGTTCGAGCGCACGCTCTATGTGCACGTCTACGCCAAGAGCCATCTCGAACAGGTGCTGTTCACCATCGGCCTCGTATTCATGTCGGTCGCGGCCGTCGATTACGTGATGGGGTCGCAGCAGCAGTTCGTCTCGATCCCGTCCTATCTGCAGGGCCAGATCAATTTCTTCGGCGTCGGCATCGGCCGCTACCGGCTGCTGATCATCCTCGTCTGCGGGCTGTTGACGGTCGCGCTGCAGTTCGCGCTCGCCAGCACGCGCTTCGGCTCGCGCCTGCGCGCCGCAGTCGATGACGCGCGCGTCGCGCGCGGCCTCGGCATCAACGTGAATGCGGTCTTCGCCGTCACCTTCGCGGTCGGGTCAGGGCTTGCCGGCCTCGGCGGGGCGCTCGGCGCCGAGATCCTCGGCCTCGACCCGCACTTCCCGCTCAAGTTCATGATCTACTTCCTGATCGTCGTGACGGTCGGCGGCACGTCGAGCATCACGGGGCCGTTCATCGCCTCGCTGCTGCTCGGCATCGGCGATGTGGCGGGCAAGTACTACGTGCCGCAGTTCGGCGCCTTCATCATCTACATCATCATGATCGTGGTGCTGATCTGGCGGCCTCAAGGGTTGTTCTCACGCGCGATCGCCAAATGAGCGTGATGGCCAATCCACCGCCGCACCCCCTCGTGGCCAAGGCCGCCGCGCATCTGGCCTCTCGCGCGCGCTGGAGCCCGCTGGAAATTGCGTTCTGGCTTGCGGCGCTTGCGTCGATCTTCCTGCTGCCGAGCAAGCACCTGATCCTGACCGAGATCGCGATCCTCGGGCTGTTCGCGATCTCGCTCGATCTCATCCTCGGCTATGCGGGCATCGTCTCGCTCGGGCACGCGGCATTCTTCGGCTTCGGCGCCTACGTGGCGGGCATTCTGGCCAAGTACGGGATCATCAAGGAGCCGATCCTCGCGATGCTCGCCTCCGGGGTCGCCGCGGCGGCGCTCGGTTTCGTGACAAGTTTCCTGGTGCTGCGCGGCTCCGACCTGACGCGCCTGATGGTGACGCTCGGCGTCGCGCTGGTGCTGCGCGAGATCGCGAACCGGATGGAGATCACCGGCGGCGCCGACGGCCTGCAGGGCATCGAGATGCAGCCGATCCTCGGCCACTTCGCCTTCGATATCTACGGCAAGACCGCCTACATCTACAGCCTCGTGGTGCTGTTCGTGCTGTTCCTGATCGCTCGCCGCATCGTGAACTCGCCGTTCGGCCTGTCGCTGCGCTCGGTCAGGGGCAACCCACTGCGCGCCTCGGCGATCGGCATCCACGTCAACGGGCGGCTCGTCGCCGTCTACACCATCGCGGCGGCTTACGCGGGTGTCGCGGGCGCGCTGCTGACGCAGTCGACGCAATTCGCCTCGCTCTCGGTGCTGGACTTCGAGCGCTCCGCCGACGTGATGCTGATGCTGATCATCGGCGGCACCGGCTATCTCTATGGCGGCATGATCGGCGCCGTGCTGTTCAAGCTGGTGCAGGACTATCTCGCCAACGTGAACCCGCAATACTGGCAGTTCTGGCTCGGGCTCGGACTGGTGATGATGATCATGTTCGGCCGGGTTTACGGCGCCGTGATCGCCACCGTCATCTTCGCGATCTGCATGCTGACGAACCTGCCGTTCATGCACCAAATTCTGTTCACGCTCGTGGTCGTGGCCGTGCTCGGGCTCGCCCGCCCGGAGGTTCTGAGGTTCACGTCGGCCATCACCGAACGCGCCGTCTCCGTGCAGAAGAAGCTCAAGGCGCGCTTCACGCGCCAGCCCAAGGGGAGCTGACATGGCTCCCGTGCTCGAAACCAGAGGCCTCGTGAAGCAGTTCGGCGGCATTGTCGCCACCAACGACGTCACGCTCTCGGTCGAGAAGGGCGCGCGTCACGCGCTGATCGGCCCGAACGGCGCCGGCAAGACCACGATCATCAACATGCTCACCGGCGTGCTGCGTCCCACCGCCGGAACCATCCTGCTCGAAGGCCGCGACATCACCGGCATGGAGCCGCACAAACGCGTGCAGCTCGGCATCGCGCGCACGTTTCAGATCAACCAGCTGTTCGCCGACCTCACCCCGCTCGAGACCATCGGGCTCGCGGTGTCCGAGCGCATGGAGCTTGGCGGCCAGTGGTGGCGCCTCGTCGGCTCGAAGGGCGTCGTGATCGACGAGTCGGTCGAGATCCTCGACCGGTTCAATCTCGCCGACGTCATGGACGAGCGCACCGGCAACTTGCCTTACGGCAAGCAACGCCTGCTGGAGATCGCGCTCGCCATTGCGTGCCGGCCGCATGTGCTCCTCCTCGACGAGCCCGCCGCCGGTGTGCCGGAGGCGGAACGGCGCGGCATCCTCGACGCGGTGGCGGCGCTGCCGAGCGACGTGACGGTGCTGCTGATCGAGCACGACATGGACATCGTGTTCTCATTTGCCGACCGCATCTCGGTGCTGGTCAACGGCACGCTGTTCGTCGAAGGCCCGCCCGAGGAGGTCGCGCAGGACCCGCGCGTGAAGGCGGTGTATCTGGGCGAAGAGGCGCACGATGCCTGAGCTTCTCGCCATCGAGCAGTTGACCGCCGGGTACGGCGAAGCAATCGTGCTGCAGAAGGTCTCGCTGTCGATTCCGGAAGGGCAGTCGCTCGCCCTGCTCGGCCGCAACGGCATGGGCAAGACCACGCTGGTGAACTCCATCGTCGGCGTGACGCGCTATTTCAGCG
>JAXDOA010000575.1:0-2808 GCA_034669125.1 Hyphomicrobiales bacterium | reverse complement strand
CCGCAGACACCATCCTCGACCAAGTCGCCGTCCACCTGTGGCCGGAAGTGAGCGCGCGGATTTCTCAGCCACTCCAGGATCTGAAGTCGCCGCTCGTTCGCCAAGGCTTTGAGAATCGCCGCGGTGTCCACTTCGCTTCTTAGCAAATTAGCTAATTTATGTCCACAACGGCCTATGAACAGATTTGGCGTGCCTCCACGGCATCCGTCCAGCCCAGCGACGAGCGTCATATGACATTAAGCTCTTTCACCGCGCGGCCAGCAATGAGGCGCTCATAGCCGAAGAGTGTGAGGTCAAGCGAGACGAATTTTTCGTGCACGATCAGCTCGGCGACCGCCCGCCCGGTCGCGGGCGACTGCTGCAGGCCGTGGCCCGAAAAGCCGTTGGCGAAGACAAAATTGCCGATCTCCGGATGCGGCCCGATCACGGCATTCTGGTCGCGCGTGTTGTAGTCGTAGTGTCCGGCCCAGGCGCGCTGGACCTTCAGCGCTTCAAAAGCGGGCACGCGATGCGCGAGCGCCGGCCAGACCACGTCATCGAACAGCGCATGGTCGACCTCGAAATCGCTCGCCCGGGTGTCGGCCTCCTCGGGCGGCGAGACGCCGCAGAGATAGACCTCGCCCTCGGGGCGCACCCACACGCCGGTCGGATCGACCATCAGCGGCATGCCGGGCAGCAGCTCACGGCAGGCGACCACGAAGACGCAGCGCTTGCGCGGCTCCACCGGAAGCGCAATGCCTGCGAGCGCCGCAACGTTGCCCGCCTGCGGGCCCGCGGCGTTGACCAGCGTGCCGCAGGCGATCCGTTCGCCATTGGCAAGCGTTACGCCGGCGATCCGCGCGCCGGAGCACTCGATACCCACCACCTCGCCGTGGATGTAGCGCGCGGCTTTCTGCCGTGCCGCAGTGCGTAGCAAGGTCAGCAACGAATGCGCATCGAACCAGCCCTCGCCGCTGCGCCCGAACGCGCCCAGCGTCAGGTCCGACGTGTTGAGCCAGCCGAAATGGCCGGCCAGCGCGGCGCGATCCATCAACGCGATATCGGCGCCTTCCGCGCGCTGCACCGTGTGGTTTGCCGCCAGCGTTTCCGCACCCGCCTCGCTTGCGAGCAGCAGATAGCCGCGCTCGCGAAACGCGATATCGGCATCCGCGCCGAACCGCTGCTTGAGTTCGCGGAAGAACGCCACGCCGAACGCGCTCATGCGGATGTTCTCCGGCGTGGAGAACTGCTGGCGGATCGAGGCCGCCGAGAGCGTGGTGGCCGCCTGCGCATAGGTCGGGTCGCGCTCGACCACGGCAATCGAGCCGGTAAAGCCGAGGTCGTGGGTGAGGAAATAGGCGATCGAGGAGCCGACCGCCGCGCCGCCGACAATCACCACGTCGTAGGAACTCAACGCGCACTCCTGTTTGGCGCCGCAGACAGTGGCATGCAGGATGCATGACGGCTAGGTTCTTACGGCAAATGCCATGAGGAGTACCGGATGACCATCCGCCCGCGCCGCAG
This sequence comes from Hyphomicrobiales bacterium, assembly GCA_034669125.1. Lineage (GTDB taxonomy): Bacteria > Pseudomonadota > Alphaproteobacteria > Rhizobiales > Xanthobacteraceae > PALSA-894. Next base: position 1,305 of record JAXDOA010000575.1, on the reverse strand, counting down.
CGTGCTCTATATGCCCGGCTCGAACGCCCGCGCGCTGGAGAAGGCCAAGACCCTGGCCGTTGACGGCGTCATCCTGGATCTGGAGGACGCGGTCGCGCCCGACGCCAAGGCTGCGGCGCGCGATTCTGTGGTCGCCGCCGTGAAGGCCGGCGGGTTTGGCGCGCGCGAGGTGTTCATCCGCACCAATGGCTTCGACACGCCCTGGTTTGCCGACGACCTCACCGCCGCGGCAAGCGCCGCGCCGGACGCGATCCTGATCCCGAAGATTTCCACGTTCGATCAGCTCCAACTGATCGCGCAGCGCCTCTTGAGCATGCACGCGGACCGGCGCGTCCGTATTTGGGCGATGATCGAGACGCCGGCCGCGATCTTCAACGTGCGCGAAATTGCCTCCGCCGCAGCCGACGCCGAAACGCGCCTTTCCGGCTTCGTGCTCGGCACCAACGATCTCGCGAAAGAGACACGCGCCCGGCAAGTGCCCGGCCGAGCGCCAATGCTGCCGTGGCTCAGCACCTGCGTGCTCGCTGCGCGCGAACGCGGCATCGATATTCTCGACGGCGTCTACAACGACATCGCCAACGCCGAAGGCTTCGTCGACGAATGCACGCAGGCGCGCGACTTCGGGTTCGACGGCAAAACGCTGATCCATCCGAACCAGATCGAGCCCTGCAATGCGGTGTTCTCGCCGAGCGCGGACGAGGTCGCGCAGGCGCGCAAGATGATCGCGGCGTTCGACCTACCGGAGAACCGGGACAAGGGCGTGGTGCAGATCGAGGGCCGCATGGTCGAGCGCATGCATGCCGAGATGGCGCGCCGCACCGTGGCGATCGCCGAAGCCATCGAGGGGCGGGCCAGCTGAAATTGCGCTAGGATGGCGCATGCCTAACCCCAAGGCTCGCCCTTGCGACGAGGCGGCGATCCGCGCGGTGCGCAGCGCGTCCGGTTGCACCGCGAACAGCAAGCCGTGGGTGCTCGCCGTCACCATCATGGCGTCGACCATGGCCTACATCGACGAGTCGGTGGTCAACGTCGCGCTGCCGACGATCGAGGCCGATCTGAAAACCTCCGCGGCCGTCGTGCAATGGCTGGTCAATGCCTACATGCTCTCGCTCACCGCGCTGGTGCTGGTCGGCGGCGCCGCCGGCGACCAGTTGGGCCGCCGCCGCGTCTTCATCGCCGGCATCGCGATATTCGCCGCGGCATCGCTTTGGTGCGGCCTTTCGGGAAACGTCGCGTCGCTGATCCTCGCGCGCGCCGTGCAAGGCGCAGGCGCTGCGCTGCTGATCCCGTGCTCTCTCGCCATCA
>JAXDOA010000574.1:0-8698 GCA_034669125.1 Hyphomicrobiales bacterium | reverse complement strand
AGGAGCTTGATGGCGTGGCCGGTGCTGCTGCCGCCGACATGCGTGACGGTGCCGGCGACGATGTCGAAGATCGGCTTGCAGGCCGCCACCGCCGCGTCCGCGCCGCCGACCATCAGCGCCATTTTCCCTGAGTCCGCGCCGATCGCGCCGCCCGACATGCCGCAGTCGACGTAGTTGCGGCCGGCGGCGCGGGCTTTCTCGGCAAGGGCCTTGGTCTTCGCCGGATGCGACGTGGTGAGATCGACGAGCGTTTCGCAGTCGTGCGGCCGCGCCAGCAGCGCGGGCAGCATCTCCTCGATTTGCGCCGAGCCGGGAACCACGAACAGGATGAAGGCGAGCCGGCCGAACCGGCTCGGCGGCACAATGGCGACATCGGCGGACAGCTCGGCTCGTGTTCTCGCTCCCTCGGCGATATCCCACGCGACGCCAAGCCGTCCGGCGCGATCGAGATTGCGCGCGATGCCACGGCCCATGTTGCCAAGGCCGATGACGGCGGTGTCGCGTGTGCTCATGATGAGGACCGAGTTTTCCGCCGCCTGATCTCCTCGATCACCGCCGAATTGTCGCGCTCGCCTTCGCCAAGCTTCACGCAGGCTTCGAGCACGGCCGCGTTGAGCGCTGCGAGCGGCATCTCCTGCCCGCGGCTCGCCGCCTGATCGAGGATCAGATGAAAATCCTTCAGCGACTGATGGATGAAACCCTGCGGCGAATATTCGCCGCTCACCATCTTCGGCCCCTTGATGTCCATCACCTGGCTATAGGCGGCGGACTGGCGTGCCACGTCGAGAAAGCTCTTGGGATCGAGTCCGAGCCGCTCCGCGAACACCAGTCCCTCGGCGAGCACCAGGCGGTTGAGGCCCAGTATGTGATTGATCGCGAGCTTGGCGCGTCCGCCATTCCCGGCCGCGCCCATGTTGAACCATTTCGGATAAAGCGCATCCAATATGTCGGCGACGCCGTCGATCGTGTCGCGATCGCCGCCGATCAGCCCGACGCCATCGCCATTGCGCACCTGCGCGCTCGAGCCGGAGACCGGCGCCTCGATCATGCGCAGTCCACGCGGCGCGACTTGTCCGATCAGCGTCGCGATGCGGTCGGGATCGCAGGTCGAGGCGCACAGTACGGTCTTCGGCGCGCCCGCAAGTGCGGGCAGCAGCGCGTTCGTCACCACGTCCTCGACCTGGTTCGTGTCGAACACCGCGAGCAGCACCACATCGCAGCGCGCAACCTCGTCCAGCGTCGCCGCGGTGCCACCCGCTTTGGCAAACGCCGCGACCTTGGCGGCATCGATGTCGAAGCCCTTTGGATCGAAGCCCGCGCCGATGAGCCGGTGCGCCAGTGCGCTGCCAAGCAGGCCGAGGCCCGCGATGCCGATCTGGCGCGCCGTTGTCATGCGGCGATCTCTTGCAGGATCGCGAGCAACCCCTGCGGGTTGGTGATGTGCGGATTGTGGCTCGCGTCGATCTCGAAAGTGCGCCAGCCCTCGCGTTTCGCCCGCGCGTAGAACCGCCCGAACGTGTCCCCGATCCCGGCGCGCTTCGCATAGATGTAGTACCGCGGTGCCGAGGGCTCGACAGATAACGCCAGCTTGGTGGCGAACGTTTGCAGCGGCTGTGGGCGCCGGCGCGGCGTCGCCCATGCCTGATCCTCCGGCGAGGTATCTGACGGCATCGGATTGGCCGGAATGCCGTAGCCGCTCTCGCTCGCCTGCGCGCCCGCGCGCATCTTTGCGGCGATGTCGGGCGGCACGAGGTCGAAAACCGCCTGGCCATCCGTCGGTGCAAAGGCGTCGAGATAGACAAGTTTGGCAACGCGCGCACGCGCACGATCCGCCACGCCGGTCGCCACCATGCCGCCGTAGGAATGGCCGATCAGGATCGCGTCGGTGAGGTCTTCGGTCTCCAGCACCGCCACAATGTCCCGGATGTGCGTGTCGAGGTCGATGCCGGCATGCGCGAGATGCGTGCGTTCGCCGAGGCCGGTGTAAGTCGGTGTCCACAGCTCGTGGCCGGCGGCACGCATCAGCGAGCGCATCTTCTTCCACGCCCAGCCCGCCGACCAGGCGCCATGCGCCACCACGAACGTTGCCATCAAGTCCCCCTTTGGGTCACTCCGGCTGCACTGGATCCACGACCTAGCATGCGTCACGATAGACAGTCCGATGCAAAATTTGCACCCCGGGCTCTCGTAACGCTGGCATTTCGCGGCGCCTAGGCGCATATGTGCGCCATGTTGAAGGACTTCGACCCGACCGACTATTCCGTCGTCGTTAAAAGCCGCGCGCCGCTCCCCAAGCCGTGGCGCTGGGAAATCTATTGTGCCGGCAAGCGCCAGCCGATCCAGCGCTCGGACGTGTTTTTCGAGTCGCGCGAGAAGGCAAGCGCCACCGGCAAGGAGGCGCTCGCGAAGCTGCTGGAAAAGCTCAGCACGTGACGCGGCCTCACTAAGCGCCGTCCGCCGGCGCCTGATGCACCTCGATGACATTGCCGTCGGGGTCGTAGAAGAAAATCTGGTGCCAGCCGCTCATCGCCCAGCCGCCGTAATCCGAATAGCGGATTCCCTTTTCGTCGAGCCGCTTCTTGAAAGCCGCAATGTCGTCGGTGCGGAACGCGATGTGGCCGTGCTCCACCGGATTGACCACTTGGCCCGTGCGGAAGCCGATGCCGAGGTCCTTCTCGGCGATGTGGAACTGGGTCGTCCCGTCGGTCACGAACGACACGTCGCCCGGATAACCCTGCGTCTTGATGCGCTGCCGCGCCATCGTGGACTCGATCTTCATGTCGAGAACGTCGCGGTAGAATTCATCCATCGCCGGCACGTTGGTGGTGGCGAGGTTCAGGTGATGCAGCTTGAGTTTCATCGAAGTCCGCTCCTGTTTCAGTCCACCTTGATGCCGGCCGCCTTGACGATCGGCCACCACTTCTCGATCTCGGCCTTCTGATACGCGCCGAGCGCCTCCGGCGTGAGTTGCTCGCGCGCGGGCAATTCTTGCGCAAGCTCGGTCAGCCGCTGCCGCACCGTCGGGTCGGCCAGCGCGTCCACCACCGCGGCGTTGAGCTTGGCGATGATGTCCTTCGGCGTGCCCTTCGACGCCCAAATCCCGTGCCAGACCGACATGTAGAATCCCGGCAATCCCGCCTCATCCACGGTCGGAATGTCGGGCGCGACGGCGAGCCGCTGCTTCGACGTGACCGCGTAGCCGCGCAGGTTGCCGCCCTGCACCTGTGCGAGCGCGCTGGAGGCCTGGTCGAACGCCAGATGAATCGTTCCCGAGAGCAGGTCCTGCATGCGCGGTGCGGAGCCGCGATACGGCACGATCTGAATGGCCGTGTCGGTGTTCTTGGCAAACAGGATGGCGGCGAGATGCGACGCACCGCCGACGCCGGTCGTGCCCACCATGCCCTTGCCGGGATTGGCCTTGAGCCACGCGGTGAGTTCCTTGATGTCGTTCGCGGGGACTGACTTGGCGGCGACGATCAGCCGCGGGCCGTCGGCGATCAGCGCCACCGGCTCAAGATCGGTCAGCAGGTCGAATGGCAGTGTGTAAACCGCGCCGTTGATGACGTGCGAACCCCAGTGCCCGATGCTCAGCGTGTAGCCATCGCCGGGCGCGCGCGCGACGCGGGTGACCGCAATGGTGCCGCCGCCGCCGGACACGTTCTCGATCACGACCGGCTGCCCGAGCGAGGCGCGCATGCGCTCGGCGATGAGCCGCGCGATCGTGTCGGTCGGCCCGCCCGGCGGATACGGCACGACGATCGTGATCGGGCGCGCCGGATAGGGTTGCGCGGATGCGATCTGCGAGGCGGCCGGAAGCACAGCGGCGCCGGCAGTCAACCGGAGAAACGTACGGCGGGGCAGTGTCATCGCGCTTCCTAATAACGGGCGGCTCAAGCCAGCTTTCGCGTCACATCGTCGAACAATTCATCCACCGCGAACGGGCGCGGAATGATCTTCTGCTCGACCGAATACTGCATGATCATGTCGAGCGGCTTGCGCAGCGCTGCGACGCCGAACGGATGGAAGTCGATGCCGTCCGGCGGGGGCGGCATCGCGGCCTTGCTCTCCTTCAGCATGCGGAAGATTTCGGCAATGACGTCCGGCCGCGCGTCGGCAAGGTCCTTGTCGACGCAGAACAGATGATTGACCGGAACCGTGTTGTACTTGCGATACCAGGCGAGCGCGGCTTCCTTCGGATTGGGGATAAGCGGCGCCACGCGCGGATCGTCGAGATTCTCGACACCGAGGATCGCCCCATCGACCTCGCCATGAAGCAGCATCTCGTCGACTTTCTTGGCCCCCGGTGAAGTGCGCTCGACATTCGGCGGGTCCTTGAACTCGGCGAGATGTCCGTCGTCGTTGCACACCCACGTCACCTTGTTCAGGTCGACGCCGTATTCGTGCTTGAAGATGCCGCGCACCCAGATGCCGGTCGTCTGCGTATAGGAGCGGATGCCGATGCGCTTGCCCTCGATGTCGCCGGGGCCGAACGGCGGCTTCGCCGTCGAGCGCAGCGTGTGGCCGTGCTGGAAGCGGCCCAACACGACGGCCGGCAGCAGGGTCACCGGCTTGCCATACGTCCTCGCCTCCAGAAACGTCCCGATCGCAAGCTCGCCCGCATCGAATGCGCGCTCGCGCACCATCTGCTTGAAGCCCTGGTTCGCGACCTTCGGCCCGCAGAAATCGAACGTCACCAGATCGGATTTGATCGCGCCGTCCTTCAGCGCCTTGGTCATCGGATAGTCGGCGAGATTGGTCTTCAGCGTGACCGGGCCGGAGGAGGGATACTCGCTCATGTCTCTCACTTGTCATTCCGGGACAATGCGAAGCATTGGGCCCGGAATCCATAACCACAGGATTGCGAGCTTCTGCGCCGGTTGTGGCTATGGGTTCCGGGCTCGCGCCTTCGGCTCGCCCCGGAACGACAACCGGGCGTCACTTCAACCCCGCCACAGCGCGCGCCTTGTCGAGATGGCCGTAAGAGCGCGTCGGCGCGCACATCAGGAAGCGGTAACCTTCATTGAAGATGCGCTCGGCATTGCCGGCCTCGACGTGCGGGTGACCGCACACGACGTTGTGCTTGCGGCAGGTCTCGACCACGTGCGCCATATGGCGCAGCAGTTCCGGGTGCTCGTACTGGCGCGGGAAACCAAGCTCCTGGCCGAGGTCGCCTTCGCCGATCAGCACGGCGCCGATGCCTTTCACCTCCTTGAGCATTGCGTCGAGATTGTCCACGCCGCGCGTGTCCTCGATCTGGATGATGACGAAGATCTCGCCGTTCGGATCGAGCGGCCACACGTCGGCCTTGGCGTAATACTCCTGCTGTGTCAGGCCCCAGTAACGCACTGCACCGCCCGGACCGTCGCCGCGGATGCCAGCCGGCTCATAGTTCTTCGCGGTCTTCATGCGCGGATAGCGGCACGCCGCGACCGCGTTGTAGGCCTCTTCGACGGTCGAAATGTGCGGCCACACGATCCCGTAGCAGCCGAGATCGAGCGACTGCTTGGCGTGCCACTGGCCTTTCTCGACGCCGTTCACCGGGATGCGCACCATCGGCGTGACGGCGGGGCCAAGCGCGCCGGATTTTGCGATCTGCGCGCGGTTGAGCAGGTATTGCAGGCCGTCGCGCAGCGCCTTGCCATCCCACGGATTGTGTTCCATCTCGAACACGACGCCGTCGAATTTCGAGGTGCTGATCGCGAAAGCCGAATCGATTTCGGCAGGCTGGAAACACGTGAACGCCGGCCGTCCGGCTTCGAGCGCGCGGATCACACCATTGAGACGATCGGCCATTTCACTCCCCATGCTTCCGGTTTTGCGCTAAGGATCGTATCAGACCCGCAACGACCCTCACAATCATCGCGACGGACCTCATGATCATCGACTGCCACGGCCATTACACGACCGAGCCCAAGGACCTGCACCGTTTCCGCAAGGACCAGACCGAGGCCGTGAAGAACAAGACCGCATTGCCGCCCCGCGCCGGCCTGAAAATGTCGGATGATGAAATTCGCGAGAGCCTGGAGCAGAACCAGATCAAGTTGCAGAAGGAACGCGACACCGACGTCACGATCTTCTCGCCGCGCGCCTCCGGCATGGGCCATCATGTCGGCGACGAGAGCGTCAGCATGGAGTGGACACAAGTCTGCAACGACCTGATCCACCGCTGCGTCACGTTGTTCCCGAAGAACTTCATCGGCGTCTGCCAGTTGCCGCAGTCGCTCAACGTGCCGCCGAAAAATTCCGCCAGGGAGCTCGAGCGTTGCGTCAACGAGCTCGGCTTTGTCGGCTGCAACCTCAATCCCGACCCGTCCGGCGGCTATTTCAACTCGCCGCCGCTGACCGACAAGTGGTGGTATCCGCTCTACGAGAAGATGGTCGAGCTCGACGTGCCCGGCATGGTGCACGTGTCGGGCTGCGCCAATCCGGCGATGCACACCACCGGCTCGTATTACCTCAACGCCGACACCATGGCGTTCGTGCAGCTCATCCTGTCCGACCTGTTCAAGGACTTTCCGAAACTGCGGCTGATCATTCCGCACGGCGGGGGCGCGATCCCGTTCCATTGGGGCCGCTTCCGCGGCATCGCGCTCAACGCCGGCAGGCCCGAACTCGACCAGATCATGGGCAACAACATCTTCTTCGACACCTGCGTCTATCACCAGCCCGGCATCGACCTGCTGTTCAAGGTCGTGCCGGTGGACAACATCCTGTTCGCCTCCGAAATGGTCGGCGCCGTGAAGGGCAACGATCCGAGGACCGGCTTCGGTTTCGACGACACCAAGCGCTACGTCGAAGGCACGAGCCTGTCGGCGGCCGACAAGGCGAAGGTGTTCGAGGGCAACGCGCGCAAGGTTTACCCGCGCATCAACAAGAAGCTCGCATGAAAGCCGGGGTCTCGTCGCCGAACGGGCTGGAGCTGCGTGACATTCCGCAGCCGGTACCGAAGCGGAACGAAGTGCTCACGCGCGTGAAAGCGTGCGGGCTCAATCGCGCGGACCTCTCCGCTGCCAAGGCGTCGCTCGGTCATGGCGTGATGGGCGCGGCGCTCGGCCTCGAATGGGCCGGCGAAGTCGCAGCCGTCGGCGCGGACGTGGAGGAGTTCAAGCCGGGCGACCGTGTGGTCGCGTCCGGCTCGGGCGGCTATGCGGAGTTCGCCGTGTCGGATTACGGCCGCACGATCCCGCTGCCCGCAGGCTTCTCGTTCGAGCAGGCCGCAGTACTCCCCGTGGCGCTGCACACGCTGCACAATGCGCTCGTCACGCAAGGCCGCCTGAAGGCGGGCGAGAGCGCCCTGATCCAGGGTGCGAGTTCCGGCGTCGGGCTGATGGGCCTGCAGATCGCCAAAATGAAGGGCGCGAGGCCGGTGATCGGCTCTGCCACCAACGACGCGCGCCGCGCGCGGCTGAAAGAATTCGGCGCCGACCTCGCCATCGACACGCGCGACGAGAAGTGGCCCGATCAGGTGCTCGAGGCGACCGGCGGCAAGGGCGTGAACCTGACGATCGACATGGTGTCCGGCCCGGGCGTGAACCAGATCATGAAGGCGACCGCCGTGCTCGGCCGCATCGTGAACGTGGGTCGGCTCGGCGGCCAGAAGGCCGAGTTCGACTTCGATCTGCACGCCATGAAGCGCATCGACTATATCGGCGTCACGTTCCGCACCCGCTCGGTCGACGAAGTACGCGAGATCGTGCGGCTGATGCGCGCCGACCTGTGGGACGCGGTGACCGCCGGCAAGCTGCGGCTGCCGATCGACCGCACCTTCCCGCTCGACGAGTGCGTCGCCGCACAGGCGCACATGCGGGCGAACCAGCATTTCGGAAAGATCGCGCTGGTGATGTGACGGCGTTCCCGGCGCGACAATCGGCCCGCAACATTGCACTTTGGTAATGTGCCCGGCTGCGAAATTGTGTGCTAGGCAAGCGCTAACCAAGAGCCGCCCGCCTGCAAAACGGTGGCCATGGAGGGGAGCAGCGTGACCGCGGAAACCGCCGCATGGGTTGCACCGCGTGAGACTGGCCGGCGTTTCCCGCTCGGCTGGCTGTGGTCGGCCGGCCTGCTGGTGCTGCTCACCTTTCTGGTGATCTATCCGGTCTCGATGCTGGTGCTCGGCGCGCTGACCAACACCAATCCGGTGGTGGACGGCTTCGGCATCTACGATCTGTCGCTGACCAATTTCATCACCGTTCTCGGCAATCCGAACGTCCACCTGGCGCTCGCGAATTCGCTGATCGCCTGCGGCGGCGGCACGCTGCTCGCCGTTATCATCGGACTGACGTTCTCCTGGGTCGTGGTGCGCACCAATACGCCGTGCAAGCGCTTCATCGCGGCGGCGAGCATGATCCCGCTGTTCGTGCCGCCGCTGGTCGCGGCCGTCGCGTGGTCGATCCTCGCCTCGCCGAAAACCGGCCTGCTCAACACCATCATGAAATGGATGGGCATCGATTTCTTCTTCAACGCCTATTCGATGAGCGGCCTGATCGTCATCTTCGGCATCTACTACGCGCCCTACGTCTACATGTTCACGTCGTCGGCACTGCGCAACATGGATCCCAGTCTCGAGGAAGCGTCCGAGGTTTCCGGCGCCTCGGCCTTCACGACCCTGTTCACCGTGACGTTCCCGCTGATCGCGCCGGCGATCCTGGCCGGCACGCTTCTGTCGTTCGTGGTCATGCTCGGCATCTACGGCGTTCCC
>JAXDOA010000573.1:0-6453 GCA_034669125.1 Hyphomicrobiales bacterium | reverse complement strand
ATTGGAGAGATCGCCTGTGCCCGGGGCTTTCGGCGCGGACGCGATGCTCGTCGCGATCAGTTTCTTCTGCTCTTCCGTCAGGGGAAATTGGTGCGCGGTTGTCGTCAATTTGTCGAGCTTGGCGTTCTCTGCCGAGATCGTGGAGGGCATGGTCTGCACCGTCGCGCCGATAGGGCCGTTGTTCCCCGGGACAGACGACGCCGTGTTCGCCTGTGAAGGACCGACGGCCGCAGGCTTTGCCTGATCAGCGATCGGAGCCTTAGGCTGCGACTCGGTTGGCGGCGGAACGGTGTGGTCAGGGGCCGAGACCCGGCCCTGCGGCTGGTCCTGAGGAGCCTGTTGCTTCTCCTGCCCCATCGAGGGGGCCTGAGCCAAAGCAACGGATGTGATCAGCGCCAGTGCCGCGCTGGAAAAAACCGCCCTGCGCATGAGTTCCTCCTGTTCAAAGGTCATGGAACAACGCACTCGCGGCGATTGCGTTGCATCATGGCCAAGGCATTCAATTTGCGTATGCTGGCGGCAATGCATGCCTTGAAATCGTTCCGCTTTTTGTTCGTTCTGGTTCTTTTCCTGACCGGGTCCGAACCCGGTCAGGCGCAATTGCGCGGCCATGGCGGCCCGGTCCGGGCGGTCGCGATTTCGGCGGACGGCCAGACGGCGCTGTCCGGCAGCTTCGACTCCTCCGCGATCCGCTGGTCGCTCGCGCACGGTTCGGCGAGCCAGGTCTTGCGCTTTCACGACGATGCGGTGAACGCCGTGGCGTTGCTGAAGGACGGGCGCGCCGTGACAGCAGGCGCGGATGGCCGCATCGCGATCTGGCGTGACGGCGAACAGCAGCCCGAAACGGTGCTGCAAGGACACACCGCGCCGATCGTTGCGCTCGCGGTTTCGCCGGACGGCGCGATGCTCGCTTCGGCGGCATGGGACAACACCGTGCGGCTCTGGCCGCTCGCGGGCGGCGCACCGCGTGTGCTTGAAGGGCACACGCAAAACGTCAACGGTGTCGCGTTCACCGCCGATGGCAAATCGGTCGTCAGCGCAGCCTACGATCTCACACTGCGCATCTGGCCGCTCGATGGCGGTGTGCCGACAGTCGTGACGTTGCCCGCGCCCTTGAGCGCGGTCGCGGCCGCGCCGGATGAAATCGTTGCGGCTGGAGCGAACGGCGTCGTCTATTTCCTCAATTACGCGGGAGCGCAGAAGGGCGAGGTGCAGGCTTCGCCGACGCCGGTCATCTCGCTGAGCGTGTCGCCGGATGCCGCGCTCGTGGCCGCCGCCGGCATCCGCGGCTCGGTCGCGGTGATCGAGCGCAAGGAGCGCAAGCTCGCGCGCACGCTGGTTGGACCCGGCCTTCCGGTGTGGTCGGTCGTGTTCCTGCCGGACAGCCGCACGATGCTCACCGGCGGCACCGACCGCATGATCCGCCGCTGGGACGCGATGACGGGCGACCACATCGGCGCGATCGCGATGGAGGAACGGCAGGATCCGCTTGCGGCCTATGCGGGCGATCCGGGCGCCGAGATCTATCGCGCGTGCGTCGCCTGCCACACGCTGTCGCCAGACGAGGGCAATCGCGCCGGGCCGACGCTTGCGAGACTCTTCGGGCGAAAAATCGCGACGTTGCCGGGCTACAATTTCTCCGACGCGCTGAAAAAACTCGACATCGTGTGGACCCCTGAGACGGTGGCGAAACTGTTCGAGGTCGGGCCCGCCGAATACACGCCGGGCACCAAGATGCCGGAGCAGCGCATCGGCTCGCCTGCGGATCGCAAGGCGCTGACGGACTTTCTCGCGAAGGCGACGAAGTAGCTAACCTTCGCCTTTCGCCTCGCGCTCGCGCAGATAATCCTCCGTGGTGCGCGGATTGGGGCGCGCCGGCGCGGCAAACGGATCGAATTTCTCATTCGTCATCGCGGTGACGCGGCAATCCGCGCACATCTTGATCACGTCGAGCCGCTTCGCCGAATTCTGGAACATCCAGTGCTTGCCTTCGAGTTTGGCGGCGACGCGCTCGATGCTGCTCTTCACGCCGAACGGCTTGCCACAACTGATGCAGCAGAACGGCTCCTCTTCCTTCAACACGCGCGCGGGCGCGTTCATGGCGCGGAAATCCAGCTGCGGCCGGAGCGTGATGACCTTTTCGGGGCACGTCGCCTTGCACAGCCCGCACTGAACGCAGGCGTCCTCGGCGAAACGCAGGACGGGGCGCTCCTGATCGTCAGAAAGGGCGCCGGTCGGGCACGCCGCCACACATGAGAGACAAAGCGTGCAACCCTCGACGTTAAGCTCGACCGTGCCGAAAGGCGCGCCTTCGGGCAGCGCCACGATGTCAACCGGCGCGGGCGCGGCGTGGTGCAATTCGCGCAACGCAATGCGGAGCACATCGCGCTTCTCGCCGATGGCGTGGAACGAGGCTGGCCGCGCGGCGCCGGCGGCCTGTGGGATTGCACGCAGCGTCTCGCCGAGCGCAAACGGATCGTCGGTCTCGATGGTGGCGACGCGTCCCGTCCCGAAGCCGAGGCCGTTCAGGATCGGGTCAGCCAGCGCGATCGTTTTGTAGAGACCGGCGATGTCATGGCGCGGCTTGGCGCGTGTCAGAAAGCGAAGGCCCGCCGCGCCGTAGGCGAATGCGGCGGCGGCCGCCTCGATCCCGATTTGCGTCACCTCGTTGACGGCGAAGGGCAGCACATTCGCCGGCAATCCGTTGCCATGGCGCGCGAGCGCGTCGATCAGCGCGGCGCCGTGCGGCTCGTCATGCAGCAGTATAATGGCGTTCGCGCCGCCGCCCGCATCGCGATAGGCCGTCAGCATCGCGCGAAGCTTGCGCAGCAGCGCGTCGGCGGGCGGGAGCGCGTAGGATGCTGCGCCGGTCGGGCAAACCGCGGCGCATTGACCACAACCCGCGCACACATTCGGGTCGATCGCGACATGATCGCCGGCGGGCGAGATCGCACCCGTGGGACACAGATCGAGACAGCGGCGGCAGCCGACAATCCTGGAGCGCGAATGCGCGCAGATTTCCTGCGTGAAGGTGATGTAGCGCGGCTTGTCGAAACCGCCGACGAGATCGCGTGCCTTGAGTACGGCGTTCAACACGGCGGCCGGATCCGCCGGATCGGCGCGCAGATAGCCATCGCGCAAGTCGTGTGCGGGAAACAGCGGCGCGCCGCCCGAGAGATCGAGCACGACATCGCAACGCGACACCGCGCCATTGCGCGCCGCGCCGAAGACCAGCGCGCCACGCGATGAGGGCTCGGGCGCCGCGTAGTCGTCAACGGTCAGTTCGAACGCGCCGAAATGCCCTTTCGCTGAGCGGATCGTGCCTTTGACAACCGGAAATTCCGTCACGCGCAACGGCGCGATGTCCTTCGGCTGGCTGAGCAGCACGGTGACGTCGAGATGATCGGCGAGCAGCTTTGCGGCTTCGATCGCGCGTTCGTCGCGCCCGTAAACCAGCGTCACGCCTTCACTCGACAGGCCGACCAGGTGCACGTCCGGCACCGGCTCGGCCGCGGCTGCGATCAGCGCCGCCATCTTCGGACCGGCCTTCGCGGCCTGATCCGACCAGCCGGCGGTCTCGCGCACGTTTACGAAGGTCAGCGGTGCGGCGTTCTCCACTTGCGCCGCGATCTCGGAAAACAACGGCGCTTCCTGGGTGCAGCCGACAATCACCGGCTCCCCGCCCGCGATGGCGCTCTGGAACCGGCCGATCTGGGCACGGCACAGGTGGCTTGCGGTTGCGACCTTCCCGCCACCGCAGCCGCGCCGTACGGCATCCGCGTCGAGCGGCATCGTGTCTTCACACGAGCAGATCAGGATGCTTTGCGGGCGATCCGCCATATGGTTTTTGACCTCGTCGGGGCTTACTTATAATTAAACCAGGGAAAAAGTAAGCGCCGAGGCGAATTGCCCTGAAAGCAAGCATGCTTGAGCCGAAGATCGCATTGCCGCCGCCGTTCACACTTGTGACGCTGCGGGAGGTTGGCGATGCCTTCGCGCACGCCGCCAAGATCGCGCCCGAGCAGGGCGCGGGCACGCTGGTTTATGTCGGTCGCTTCGATATCGTCGAGTTCGCCGTGGTGCTGGAGCCGGACGAGCCGCTGCGCAGCGCGCGGCGCGCGCTTTACACCGGCATGACGGCGCTGGTCGATGCGCTGCTCGCCTTCGCGCCGCCGGAGAAGCCGATCGCGATCGCGTGGCCGGACGCGATCCGGATCGATGGCGGATTGGTCGGCGGCGGACGGCTTGCGTGGCCGAAAGATGCGCGCGAGGACGAGCCGCCGGACTGGCTCGTCTTTGGCGGGATGATCCGCACGGTGTCGATGACTGGAAACGACCCGGGCTTGCATCCGCTGGCGTCGGCGCTGGAAGAAGAAGGCTTCACCGACGTTGCGGCGGCGGAGCTGGTGGCAAGCTTTGCGCGTCATCTGATGGTTCATATCGACTCCTTGCAGGAATATGGCTTCGGCGCCATCGCGCGCGACTATCTCAAGCGGCTTCCGCCCGAAAGCGGCGTGCGGCGCGACATCGACGAGAATGGCGACCTGCTGGTCCGGCGCACCGGCAAGAGCGAAGCGCAGCGCATGGCGCTCGCGTCCGCGCTGGCGACGCCCTCCTGGCTCGATCCGAAAAGCGGCGGGCCGCGGACATGAAGCTGATCCGCACCATCCGGCTCGACCCCTCCGACACCTTCGTATTCGAGCGCGCCGCCGAGCCCGGCGAATGGGCGGTGTCGGGCGCGTTCGCGTTCTGGAACGCGGATGCCGACACGCTCGAAGGCAAGGCGCGCTCGGCGTTCCGCAGCGGGTTCCTGGGCGTGGAGTCCCTCGGCTGGTCGACGCTGGTGCAGATCGTCGAGGCGAGCCCGGCGGATCGTGCGGCCGTCGTGGAACGCCTCGCGCAGCAACTCGTCGCAGGCTTTGGCGCACCCGATGCCGTGACGGCGCGCGCGGCGGCCGAAGAGGAAGTCGCGTTTGCGGAGTCGCTCTGCAATCATCCGTCCGATACGCTGATTGCGGTGCATCGCACGTCCGAGGATGGCGAGGTGCGCGAAGCCTTCCGCACGCTGCATCCGCGCGGCGACAAGAAACCGATGCGCGCGTTCTCGTTTCTGGAGGTCGAGGGCGAGGAACAGCCGGGCGACGAAGTCGATCTGGTCGCGCTCGCCGCCGGCAAGAACGCAGGGCCACGATGAACGACTTCTGGCTCTCCTGCGGCCATCACCTGCTCGATCGCGATGCGGGCGGCGGGCTCGTGGTGACCGACGACTTCCTCAAGGTCTATCTCGCGCGGCCCGAGCTTAGCCCCCCGCCGGACGCCTGCGTCGTCGAGAAGACGCTGCATGCCGCGTTGATGGCCGATCCGCGCCGCACCGTGGCGCCGGACGAAATCGCCGCGATCGCCGACGCGGATGCGCGCGAGAACTGGCAGGTGATGATCGCGTTCCGCGATCGGTTGACGCGCTATCCGACACTGGAAGCGGCCTACCTCGATATCGTGCGCACCGGCGCCAAGGTTCCGCACATCTTCCTCAATCAACTGGTGCACGTCATCCTGCGCAATGCGCTCGACGGCTGCGACGATCCGTTCGTCCTGCGCGCTGCCGAACTGTTCTTCCGCACCCAGCGCATGACGTTGCACGACGGCTCGCTGATCGCCGCCGACGAGGAAACGATCGCTGGCACCTCGAACACACCCACCTCGCCGCTGGTCTCGATGCTCGGCATTCCGGCCGAGGCCGAGATCGACGTGATGTCGGAGGACAACGCGGCGCATTACTTCGAGCACAGCGATCTGTTTCACGTCGCGCTCGATCTGACCGCGGGACGGCGTGGACACGCGGCGCTTGCCGAGGCGATGCTGCGCTGGATCGCGCATCTGCTCGGCGCCGCGGTCGAGATTGAGCCGCTGACCGAACTGCACGAGGCAAAATTCACCTGGTATGTCGGTCTCGACAGCGAAGGCAGCCGGATCGGCGATTTGCTGTGGAATGGCGAGGAGCTCGACGACGCGGCGGCCGGCCGGGTCGTCGGGCTGTTCCGGCTGACCTTCCGCGATCCCGGCATCGTGATCGAGAAGATGCGCGGCGAGGCGGTATATCTCATCCTTGCGATGACGGCCGACAAGCTGCTGCGGTTCAAGCCGCAGAACCTCGTCACCGGTCTGCCGGTCCGCCATCTGGAGGCAGTGACATGAGCGCGGCCACGGCCCGGCATGTGACGATTCCAGTCGGTATCGTGGTCGAGCGCGCCAAGGCCGCGAGCCAATGGATCGACTATCTGTGGCGTCCGGTCGCGGCACTCGCCGGCGAGCCGGACACGGTACCGTGGACGAAACTGACCGGCGATGGTGAGCGCGCGAGTTTCTATGCCGGACGAGCCGATATCTCGCTCCACGCCACCGACACCGGCGGATACCGCGACAACCTTGCGACCGGAACACCGTCGCTGTGGG